>NZ_DBHIEQ010000014.1:0-70627 GCF_057250505.1 Lachnoanaerobaculum sp.
GAGAACTTTATAACTTTGATATGATAAGGCTTACAGGGCAATCCTGTAAGATAGGGTTATTTAGAGATGCCTTAAAAGAATTTGTACCCGGCAATATGATGCAAAGCGGTGGGAGTGTTAAAAAGGAAGAGTTAAAACTTGCCTGTGTGGACGGACTTATGAGGTATCTTTATGATAAAAGAACCGGATATGCGGGATTTGATATAAGAGATGAGGAGGCTCTGATTCCTTATAAGATAAAAGCATTGTCATACTCAGGCAGACAAGAGGTCCTTATTGACGGTTTTGAAAGCAACAAGATGACCGGAAGTTTACTTAGAAGCCTTGAAGATATATTGCTTAGAATGTATTTGTATGATGCTTCTGAAAATGTACGATTCGAGTATCTTTTCCATTTCAAAAAAGATGAGGCAAGAGAGACCGACAGAATGGAGCTTGCAGGAAGATATAGCGGATATATTAAGCAGGAAGATACGGATGATATACAAAATGGAGAACTTAAGATATTTGCCTTTGTAGACTATAAAAAATGGGGATTTCAGATAGTACCGGTATATAGGTTGAAAGATATATTATATGCAGGAGAGGGTCAGGAGTATAAGTTTGAAACCGATGAATGGATTTGTGACTTTTTTGATGGAGAACACTAAATGTAAAGGAGAAGCTGATGGAAAACAGATACCCTTTGTTTGAGACCGGAAGGATCTTAAAAAAAGAAGCACTTGAAATAATAAGAGACTACCCAAGAGATCTGCTCTCAATTCTTTATGACGGATATACAGACGGAGTTATAAGAGGATTAAGATTAAGCTCAGACCATGAGAATAAACATATTATCATCGGAAAGGGACTTGTAAAACTGAAAGGTGAGGTGTATCAGATACATAAAGAAATAAAAGTAGCATACACCAATACCGAGCAAAGGGAGTATTTAAAGTTAAAGTGTAAAGAGGTAAGGGATAAAGACTTTATAATAAGTGAAATAGAGGCTTTTCTGTCTGAAGAGAAAGAAAGTAGTGATGGAGAGATTTTACTTTGTGACTTTTTGCTCAAGTCGGGGTTTATATTAAGGGATACTTATATTGACTTTGCCGATATGAGATCCGAGTATGACACTATACATCTGATGAATGCAGATTATGCAGGTTACGGTGAGAAGTCATTTAATATAGATGTATTAAAAGCATATGCTAAAGAATACCTTAATACAAAAAAATGTGAAGAAACTGACAGAATCTTTTGCTATATGGTCATAAACAGTATGGAAGGAATAGAAAGAAGTATTATAGAAAACTATATTGCAGTTAAGGAAGGGAAGCTAAAGGGAGCTCACCTAAGCAATAAAGAAATTTATACCGGACTTTTGGATATATTAAACAGTGCAAAAGGTCCGGACGGACATAGGACTACAGGATTTAGCCCAAAGAAGATTTTGGTGGAGTAGTAGCAATTAGGAGGAGAAGATGTCAAACATAATGGACTGCCCTTACGGACACAGGTTTTCAAAAACAAGGTATGGAACAATATGCCCACACTGCGGCTTTGATCTGGACACTCCTGAAAAAGTTTATGTAAGTTTAAGGAAAGAATGTGGACTTTCCCTAAAGGAAGAGAGACCGGTATGTGCATGGCTTGTATGTATAGAGGGTGCAAGAAGAGGGAAGAGTTATGTAATAAGCTTCGGAGAAAACTTTATAGGGACTGACAGGGATAATGAGATACAGGTTTTAGGGGATGAGAAGATGCTTGGTAAGTTTACCTTAATATTTTTTGACAAAGAGACCAAGGAAGCTAATTTGATTCCTGCAAGAGCGGACGGTATTGTATATATGGATAATAAACCTGTTTATAACAAGTATGTTCTTAAAAATAAAGATATTTTGGAAATAGGTGACAGCAAGTTCATATATGTGGATTTCCTGACTGAATGTAAGAAGTATTTAAATGACTTCGAATATGAAGATACAGATAATGAAGATAAAGAAAGGTTAACTCAAAAAGAGAAAAGATATAGGAAACTAAAAAAGGAAAAGCTTACAGAAGAAGAAAAATACAGGGACAAAAGGCTTGGTAAAAACCTTTCCATGGATGAAGAAAAGCCGATTTATGCATGGCTTGTATGTATAGAGGGGAAGCGTCAGGGACGCTCTTATAATATTACAGAGGGAAAAAACTATATAGGCAGTCATGATACAATGAGCATACAAGTTCTTGGAGATGAAGAGATAAGGGATAAAAAACATGCTGTTATAGCATATGATGAAAGAAATTTGCGGGGAACACTCCTTGGAGAAGAGTCCATGGGATTTGTAAGGCTAAATGAAGCGGCAACATATACATCAAAAGATTTAAAAGAAGGAGACATCTTGGAGATTGGTAAGAGTAAGTTTTTCTACTTTGACTTTGCAAAAGAATATCATCAGTGGTAGAGAACATGGAACAATAAATATAAAAAAGAGTAATTATGGAGAAGCTATGAAAGGGAATTTGCCATATTTTTATATAAAAGAAAACTTTGAAAATGCAAGGGGGATACGAATATATACAGCGGAGAATATTCCAAGGAATATAGATGCTCTTAATGAAAGATTTTATGAAATGCCAAGAGAGTTTGTTCTTGAAATAGAAAAAACAAAGGATTTTATATTCCCTGATTTGATGATGAATGTATATCCTCTTATTTCAGAAAGGTTTAGAGAGGTATTGCTCCTTTTTGATATAGAAAATTTTACAAAAAGGGTTATTTTGATAGATAAAGATAGTGGGAAAATGAAAAACTACTATTTACTTTATACACAAAACTTGTTAAATGCTGATTTCAATAATTTATTTAGAGCAGTCAGGGAAGAGGATGAAAAGATAAGTTTTATTGTAAATCTTGATTTTGCAGAAAGTTTAATAAGAAGAGATGTTAAGGGGATAGAGTTTGTTGAAGTGGAGGAGAGTGTATGAGAGAAAACCTTATAAAGCTTGATATTTTTGATGTACTTGCAGTAATAAGCTATGAAGCAAAACATGAAGTAGGCAAGCATGGCAGAGCAATAATAAGAGCCATAATAGAAGAAAGAAGAGAAGAAGAGTATATTAACACTGCCAAAAATACAAGATGGGTAAGGGTTAATGCCATTGATGAAACAGATAAAGAGAGTACGATATTTTATGGATTAGTAGAAAGAATATGCTTCTTTAAAGAAAGTGGAAGTTTCATTGTTGAATTGGAATTAATCACAGGAAGCTCTTTAATGGAAGAAAAAGTACATACAAGAGGATTTTCTAAACATAGTGGAGAATATACCGATATACTTAATACCTTAAAAGAAGGCTATGAAGAGTCATATTATATAATTGGAGAAGAAGGAAATGGTAAAGTTTCTGATTTTTTGGTTCAATATAGAGAGAATGACTGGAATTTCATAAAAAGGATTGCAACTTTAAAGAATACAGTAATAATGGCAGATTATCAGAGTAAAGGGGTCAAGTATTTTTTCGGTATGCCCAAAAGAGAGACCAAAGTTTTAACTTCACAGGATGTGCGTGTTGTTGTAAATAAAGAATATACAGTTTATGAAGTTAAAACAAGAGAAATTCATTGTTTAGGGGACAGAGTAAGCTTTAACAGAAGGGACTACCGCATAGTAAAAATTGTATCTAAAACAGAGGGAAGTGAACTTTACCATACATATTATTTAACACAGGATATAGACTATATAGTAAAAAAAGAAAGCAAGTATGATTTGAAAATAATAGGAGCATCACTTTACGCTAAAGTTACAAATGTAGAAAAAGAAAAGGTCAAAATAGCAATAGATGATATAGAAAATAATGACGAAGAAGTGGGAAGATGGTTTGATTTTTCCACTGTATATTCGTCAAGTGACGGAGCAGGTTGGTATTGTATGCCGGAAGTGGGAGACAGCGTAAGACTGTATTTTCCTACAGAAAATGAAGAAAATGCCTATGTTTGCAGTGCAGTACATGAAAATGAGGGAGACGGAATAAGAACCGATCCTGAAAATAAGATTTGGAGAAATAAGTACGGAAAAGAAATAAGACTGACACCGGAAGGTATAACTATAAAAAGTGATTCAGGAGATTATATTGAACTGAATGACAGTACAGGAGTCAAGATAGTAAGCAGTGGAAGTATTTTGATAAAAGCAAAGGACACTGTTGAGATAAGCAGTGAGGATTCAAATATATCCATGGTGGCAGGTAAAAGGATTATGCTTTTGCAAGATGATACACAAATAATATTAAAAGACGGAATAACTGTGAGTGGTGAAGGTATTCATATAAGCTGAAAAAATATGCTTTTGATGTGAGCGGAAAGGGATTTTTTATGCTGATTATAGAAAATTTAGAAATAGAAATAGCAATACCTATTTATCTGGTTGAAAACTTTGTTATAAAAACTGTTCCGAACATGCATACCGTCTGTAATATTAGCGGAGTGCTTGAGAAAAACCTTGGGGAAACAATTCTTACAGACAAAAAGGATATGGATATTCATATAAAATACAAAGGAAATACTGTATTTCGAGGATTTGTAGAAGAAATAAGTATTCATTCATCAGCAGATGTACATTATTTTGAACTTAAGGCATATTCATACAGTAAAAAATTAGATAATAAAGAACATACAGAATTATTTCAAAATATAGAAAAAACTTATGGTGACCTTGCCCGTGAAGTGGCTAGAAGATACTCAGGAGACATCAGTAAATACAATATAAAGGATAAGGAAATTAAAAGTCCTGTGCTTTGCTATAAGGAGAGTGCCTGGGACTTTGCAGTTAGAATGGCATCCTGCATAAAAACATTTATCTATCCAAGTATGGAATATGATAAGCCACATATTCATATGGGAATACATACAGGGAATATGATTGAGCCGGGAGGTATTATAAGTGAGAGTAGAGATCTGATCAGGAAAAATGAGGATACAAGCCGAATAGAGTATAGGCTAAGAACATATAACTCTTATGATATAGGTGATAACATAGCGTTAGATAATAAGATTTTAACTTTATATAAAAAAGAGGTGGAGTTTACAAAGGGAGAGTTGATATTTAATTATCAAGGGGTTGAAAGATCATGTATAGAAGATATGATATATCCGCTTGAAAATGAAAATATGATAGGTTTGAGTCTTATGGGGAAAATCAAGAGGTATAAGGATGGAAAAGTATATTTAAGACTTGATATCGAAAAAAAAGAGCCGGAGTATGGATTTGATTGGTATCCTGAGACCGGAAATGTATTATATGCGGTACCTGATGAAGGAGAAAAAGCACAACTTTATATAGCAGGTATGGATACAGGAGATATGTATGTAGTACGAACCTTCGGCAGTAAAGGTAGTGATGAAAATAAAAAGCAATTGGAAGTGGGAGAGAAAAGTCTTAATTTCTCAAATGAGGGAATAAGCTTCATTGCAGATGATATACTTACCATGAATGACAGAAGATTCAAGCTTACAGGCAGTGGAGATGTGAACATAAGTGCAGCTGATAAACTGACAATAAAGGCAAGAAATATAAGACTAAACAGTAAAGAAGAGATAGTGTATATAAGCAAGTAAAATTTTGTAGCAGTAATGGAGTACAAATCCGAAGAACGAGGTGCAAAGTGGCGGACGGTATACAGAAAATGTATGAGCATCAGGAAATGAAGGGATATGGAGGATATGAATATGTGGTAAGAGGTGCAGAGGTTTCCTGTAGCTATGGAAGCAAAACATGTGTATTAAACTTGAAAGATGATCATGGAGTGCACACTTAGATGGAAGGCCTTTAATCACAGAAAATGACAGTACTACTGATAATATAAAAGGCTTTGGAATGTGCAATAAAAACAGGAGTAAACCTTGTGAATGTAAGCCGGAGCTTGGAAAGTGGTGGGCTACTGACAATTCAAACATGAAAATATTTGACACTGCAGTTGGTGAGGAAAGTGATGCGGTTACGGAGGACTCTTTAGCTACATGTAATAAGGGTGGTTTAGTTTCATTTAAGACATCAGGGCAAACTTCACCAAGCTACGATAATGTAAAAATAAAAGATGCTGTAGAAATAGTTGAAGATGAAAAGAAAAATTGGAGACGAAAAAGTGACAGAAAAGACTTTATAGGTCATGTAAAGGTTAAGAATTCAGGTTTATATAACTTCGGTATAGAATTTTATGATATTAAGAGTGGTAATAGCCCCGGAAGTATATTTGTTTATGAAAAAAGTTGGGGAAAGACCAAGTATATAGGTGCATATGAGATAAAAAGTCATGCAGGAAATAAAGAAATGAAATTTCCTGATGATGTACTTCAAATTAATAAAGATAGTTATGGATATGTATCCGATTCACACTATTGGTTCTATTGGATAGATATAATTCTTTATGGAGGCAAAGATTATTATTTTGAAGTCGATTGCCCGGGAAGGGATGGGTTTGCATGCAAGTTGATTGGGAATCAGGATAAAATGATCTCCAATAATATAGGAATGGCAAAATGGACACTATCACCTAAATGTAAAGATTGGTCTACTAAAAATCTAGGCTTTTCTATTATGAAACAGTATATAATATACTTAGATCAAGCATATATTAATATGTTATATTATTCATTATTGGACATTGAATTTAGAAAAGAGGTAAAGGGTAGGACTGAAAACATTATTAAAGGAGCATTAAAGACAGCTGGTATAATTACAGTAGGAGCTATAAATGATAAAGTAGGAATAGCTGTTAGTATAGTGGATTTTTTGGCAAATATTTTAGATTCATCTGAGATGCATATATTATGTGAACAGCTTTTGATTAATATTGATAGCAAATATATAAAGCTGATTATACATGAAAAAGATAGCCATTTAGCCACAATTAGAGGTGATGGTGTAGATAAAAGAATAGTTGTATCAGCGTGGACTGACGGTAATACTGCATTAGGAGAAAAGTATTTATGGGGTGAAATACAAATGTATGAAAGACTGGGAATAATGAATGAATTACAAGAAGGTAAAAAAAATGTAGATGATGTGATAATTAATCAGGGTAGTATCGAGCAATGAAGGTACATGATGTATTGAGGGATGTATATATGAAATCAAAATATAAAATTTTTGCGATAATTATAGTTGGAATAATTGCTGTTTTTATATTATATATAGCTTTAAACTTTAGATGGCATTTAGTTTTAAGGGATAATAAAGTTATTGAATATAAAGCCGGGTTAGTAGATAAAAATATAAGAAACTTGACTGTATACATACCTGAAGGTACAACGGAAATTATGGAGGATGCTTTTTCAGGTTGTGAGTGTATAGAGAAAGTATATATTCCGGAAAGTGTAAAAATAATACATCGAAGAGCGTTTATAGGTTGTAAAAACTTAAAAGAGATAAATTTACCGGAAAGCTTGGAACAAATAGACAGAGATGCATTTAATGGGTGTATAAGTTTGGAAGTAATAAGAATTCCTGAAAGTGTAGAATATATTGGTGAATCAGCATTTAGCGGATGTACTAATTTAAAAGAAATATCATTGCCACAATCACTTAAAAAGATAAAAGAGATGACATTTTATGAATGTAAAAACTTAAATAATATAGAGTTCCCACAAAATATTACAGATATTGAAATGGGTGCATTTATGGGATGTGAAAATTTGGAGGTCGTAAAACTTCCGGATACTTTAAGTCATATAGAAGGCTATGTGTTTTCCGGTTGTAAAGCTTTGAGAGAAGTGGAATTACCAAATAATTTAAAATATATAGATGATGCAACATTTAATGGATGCACAAGCCTCTCATCAATATACTTAAGTGATTCTGTTGAGGAACTTGGGTATAATACTTTTGGAGAATGTACTAAACTTAGTGAAATAAATATACCTGACAGTATCAGCCGAGTAGGAGCATATTGTTTTGAAGGTACGGAATGGTATAAAAAACTTCCTGTAGATTCAGAGGGATTAAAATATTATAAACATATATTATTTCAAGCAACTTACAATATGGAAGATGTTTTGGTTCCAACCGAGATTACTGTAATTGCAGGCGGTGCATTTATGGGACATGATGAATTAAAAAGAGTTATTTTATCAGATAGATTAAAGAGTATAGGAGCGTATGCTTTTTCAGGGTGTAGTAACCTTTATAATATAGCAATACCGGAAACTGTGAGATATATCGGTTCAGCAGCATTTTCCAATTGTAAAAGTTTGGAAAATATATCAATACCTGAGCATATCACTCATATATATAATAATACTTTTGAAAATTGTGAGAAATTTCAGCATATAGAACTGCCTCAGGGACTTGAATATATCGGTAAAGAAGCATTTAAAGGTTGTACTTTGATAAAAAAGACTGTTATCCCAAAGAATGTAAAGCAACTAGATGATGGTGCATTTAGTTTGTGTATAAACTTAGAAGATGTAGAGTTTGAGGGGGAACCGATCTATATCGGAAATTCTTTTTATGACACAAAGTACTATAATAGCATAAAAGAGGATGAGTATAGTTGCAAATATATAGGGAATCATCTTATAGAACTTGTAGATAAAAAAAGAGGAAAGGTTATCATAAAAGACGGAACAATCAGTATAGCAAATAAAGCATTCTCTCAATCCAAGATAAGAGAAATAGTTTTTTCAAAAGAACTGAAAATGATTGGAGAGTCCGCTCTAGGTCATTGCTATAGATTAGAAGATGTAGAGTTTCCGGACGGGCTGATATATATTTCTAAGCTGTGCCTTATAGATTGCAGAAATTTAAAGAGAGTGTATATACCTAAGTCGGTGGATGATATAGGTGAAAGTATACTCTTAGGATCAGGTAATGTAAAAGAAGTCTTTGTTAGCAAAGAAATAGCGGAGAAGATTGATTTTTATGAGAATGTGAAAGTGAGATACATAGATTAAATGGCAGAAAATTATTATGATAAGCAAATTATCCCTCTAAAAGTAAGGAACTCCGAAGCTGAAGCTATGTCTTTGGATACGGGGTACTATATAGAAGGCAGACTTGAAACTTTTAGCAAAGAACAGTACTTTGATGACTTGTTAAGTATATATATTCCTGAATCTTTTATAGATATGCCGGATGAAATAAAAGAAATAAAATATCCTACAAATTTTAGACCTGAGATAATAAAAACAAACCTTGCCGGAGATGTAAATCTAAGCATTAGCCTTCTTAAAGTCGGTGAAGATATGGAAATAAAAACTTTGGTAACCGATTTTAGAAATCTTCTTGCAAAAGCACATAACGGTATAAAGTTTTTGGAATACGATGAATTTGATAATGACTGCTGTGTAAAAATGTATTGCTTTGATTTTATTATACCAGGAATAGATGAGAGAATATATCATAAAACAGGTTTGGGAAAAATAGGTAGAGAAACAGTACAGGTTATGTTTAATTGTAGGGAGACATTGGCATGGACATGGAAAAAAGCTGTGAATGACATACTTCAAAATATAATACCGGTAAGAAAGTAGACAAATGAATAGGGAAAAGCAAAAAAAGGAATATTTTAAAAGTTTCAGATACAGATGGATCAGCGAAAAAATTCGGGAGTATAAAGATTATAATATACAGGATTTATCTGAAGAAATAAAAAACATACTGTCAAATGTGATAGAGGAAAAGCGGATATATAAGCTTAAGTATCTTATATTATTTTTTCTTAATACGAGTCTTTATACAAAAAGCTATAAATTTATGCTATATGCCTCAGATGAGGGCTTGTATATAGATAAACCTTTAGGTATCAGGTATTGGATTCCGGATTTTATGAAAAAAGATTCCTGTAAAATTCGTGAAGGAATGATGGAGGGTATAGGAAAACATTTATTAAGTGAGACGGAGATAGAAGAAGGGATAAGGTTTGTTTTAAAGGGATATGAAGATATCATTTCAATTCTTTGGAAAAAAGCCTTGGAAAGGGTGTTTGATACTGATGTTTTTGAAGATATACCTAAAGAGTCAATAATTCTTATTGGTGAGTATATGGGAGAATTAAAACAGATAAATTTAAACACAAAGTGAATAAAACATTAAAAAGGAAGGAGTGTCTAATGAAGAGAGTAAAGGGAAGTTCCATAAAGTTAAAAAGTGATGTAAATATATCAGCCGATAAAGTATTGCTTAAGGGGAAAAAATCAAAGACATATGAAGAATTAAAAGAGCCTTATAAGGATATGTCAAAGGACTTTGAAAGACTGCTTCCAATGATGCTTGGTGCAATGCCTGTCATGGCAGGAGTGCCAAGTGAGAAAGACAAGCTTATGTTAAAACTTATGGGAAGTTTGGCAGCCTGTGCAGGAGTAAAGATAATCAAAAATCAGGATGGAAGTTATGGTGCGGTTTATACAGGTGTGTTAAACCGTGTAAGAAATAATGCAGTGCCGGCAGCTTTAGAACTTAGTGATGTACAGCTAAAGGAAGAAATCTATAAAATCATTTCAAAGATGCTTGAAAAGAACGGTCCGGCCTTTGCCTCATGGAATGAACTTTTAAAAGATCTTATGAAAAACAACAGTATGGAAGATTTTTTAAAGGGTGCAAGGGGTGCATTATGTGCCATGACGGGAGATCCGGTAAATGCAAATACCGGAAACTTTACATATAGTAAAGAAGATATTATGCTCCGTTCAAAATTTCCGATAGGTTTTATAAGGTCTTATAACAGCAGTGAAAAAAGAACGGGAGTACTTGGAAAGGGTTGGAGACACAGCTATGAAATATCTATAAGTCAAGAAGAAAACGGATATATATTACATTTATCCGACGGACAGGATGAAGCATACTTTGTGGATGAAGAAGAAAGAATACATTCTGTTTTTGATGATTTCAATCGTTTAAAGAAAACGCAAACAGGATTTATTTACAATGCTGAAAGCGGACTTATATACCTTTTTGATAAAGCCGGGAAGCTTTTGCGTATAGAAAGAAAGGATGGTGAGGAGGTCTATCTTTCTTATGATGCAAAAGGCAGACTGATAGAAGTATCTGAAAAAAGTGGAAGCAAAATAGCCCTTTATTACAATGACTTCGGAAAATTAAGTGAGATAAAAGATCATACCGGAAGAAAAGTAGAGTACAGGTATGAAGGAAATCAGCTTGGGAAAGTATACCATGAGGGAAAACTTACATACAGCTATTACTATAAAGATGAACTTTTGGAAAAGATAAAAAATCCAAGGGGAATCTATGTACTTGAAAACCTTTACGACGGTGAAAACAGGGTAAAGATACAAAAATTTGCCGACGGAGGAATAATAAGATATGAGTACAACAGTGAGGAAAGTAAGACCTTTGTCATAAATCAGAATGGAAATGCAGAAGTACATATACATGATGAGAATTTCAGAAATATAGAAAGTGAGTACGCAGGTGAGTCGGAAAGCTTTACTTATGATACAAGAAATCTGTTGACCTCATATAAGGATAAAAAAGGAAATATAACATCCTATGAGTATGATAAGGAAGGAAAACTTACAAAGGTTACTTTCCCTGATAATCAAAGTGAAAGTATAGATTATGACAGTGAAGGGAATGCAGCAGTTCATTATATAAACGGTGAAGAGATTGAAAAGTATTTCTATGATCATAAAGGAAGAATCATAGAAAGTAAAAATACTTTAGGAGAAAGCACAAAGTTTGATTACAGCAAAGAGGGCAACACAGAAAGCCTTATAATAACTTTGCCTGACAATTCCAAAAGAAAAGTTTACTATGATAACAGAGGGAATATATCAGGTATCGAAGAAGAAAACGGTAAAGTAACTACTTATGAGTATGATAACCTTAATCGTGTGATTGCAAGCATTGACGGAGAAGGTAATAAAACAGGGTTTTCCTATGATGAGAGAGACTTATTGACCGCTGTAAAGGATGCTTTAGGAAACACCTGTAGATATAACTATACAGAGAACGGGAAGCTGTCTTTATTTGAAGACTTTAGAGGTGGTATAACAAAGATAAACTATAATGAGCTAAATAACATAAATGACTTTACCCTGCCTGACGGCGAGAGCTTTAGGATGGAGTATGATCTTTGCCAAAATCTTATAAAGGAAGTATATCCTGACGGAGGAGAGGTAGAGTATGCTTATAATGCAATAAATCTGGTAGAAAAAAAGACTTTACAAAATAAGGGGGAGTATAAGTATCACTATGATGCAAACGGAAAGCTGATAAAGATAATTGATCCTTTGGGAAATATGGAAGAGTACTCATATGATGAAATAAACAGGCTTATATCCTACAGGGACAAATCCGGAGAGAAAACCGAGTATGAGTATGGAAAACATAGCCTGAATATAACAAATAATCTTGGAACACATAAAATAAAGTATGATATTTTGGGAAGGATAATACTTGAAACAGATGTGTACGGTTTTACAAGAGAATATGAATACAATGAACTTGGAAAAATAAAAAAGATAAAGTCGGGGGAATTTGAAACTCTTTACGATTACTATAAAGGTGGTCTTCTACAAAGAAAAACATATCCTGATAAAAGATATGAAATATTTACATATGATAAAAATTTGAATGTAGTAAAAAGGGAGAATGAAAAGGGAGATTATGTTTTATTTACCTATGACAAGCTGAACAGACTTATAGAGGTAAAGAATAACTTTTCACAAAAACAAAGTTTTGAATATGATGCCATGGGAAATGTAATAAAAGAAACGGATACCATGGGACATGTGACAAAATACAGTTATTCCCTTGGAGGGAAGCTTACATCAGTTTTGGATGCTATGGGAAACAGAACTGAATACGGATATGATAAGGTAGGAAGGCTTATTACCGTATATAGGCATAAGGGTGATAAAGAACTTATATCAAGTGTTGAATCAGTAAATACTTCTCTAAAAGAACATATAGATGCAGAAAACATTCCAAGGGTTACAAGATACAAAAGAGATCTTATGGGAAATATAGTGTCTGTTACAAATACACTTGGATATGAAGAAATATTTTCATATGATCTCTTAGGAAGAGTGACAGGAAAGAAAGACAGAGAAGGTTATAATACAGCCTATTCCTACACGGAAGCCGGAGATATCAAAAGTATTATATATAATGACGGGAAAAGTGTGGAGTACACCTACAACAGCCTAAGAGAGTTAAGGCAGGTAAAGGATGCACTCGGTACTATAAATATAGAGAGTGATAAGTTTGGCAGAACCACAAAGGTAGTGGATTATAGCGGAGATGAAGTAAGTTATAGATATGGAAAGTATGGTGAGAGATTAAAGACATTATACCCTGACGGAAGTAGTGTGTCATATGAATATGATAAATATTTAAGAATGACAAGCCTTACCTCAGGAAATAAAAGAGTGGATTATACTTATGATAAAGATGGAAGACTTATCAGAAAAGATATGTCTGATGAAGTAAGCAGTATCTATGAATATAATGAAAGAGGACTCTTAAGCAAACTTTCTCATTTAAAGAAGAATGTAAAGCTTGAAGAGTATGCCTATGATTATGACCCTTTAGGGAATAAAACAAAGATTGTAAGACATAGGGATGTAAACCCAAATGGAATAAAGGAAAATGATAATAAAGAAAAGATCATACATAAACTATGGAATGATTCAGCTACCTTTTATTACAGTTATGATGCCCTAAGCAGACTTATAGAAGTAAAAAGAGGAGACAGACTTGTAAGTAAGTATACCTATGATGCCTATGGAAACAGGGAATCACTAAAAAGGTCTAATGATTTAGATATAAGATATACTTATGATGCTCTTGACAGACTTATAAAAGAGGGAGGATTACAGGGAAATAAGACATACGAATACGATAAAAGAGGAAATCTTATCGGCATAACAGATAGAGGGAAGAGAGTAAGAGCCTACGAATATGATATCACAGGTAGGCTTGGCTTAAGTTACTCAAAATCAGGAAAAGCAAGAAGCTATAGCTATGACGGGCTTGGAAACAGGATAGGAATAAAAGAGTATGAATTTGAAAGAGGAGGTTATGGAGAGAGTAAATCTATAGATATATGTGAACTTGACTTATCACAAAAAGAACCGATACACTGTGAAGAATATGTACTTGACAGAACGAGGGCATATCATAACCTTTTGCAAAATAAAACCATAAAAAAAGGCGTTCAGGCAATACAAAGCTATGTATGGGACTTTAATGTTGCATATATGGAAGAAGGAGAAAAAGAGTTTACATATCTACAGGATGAGCTTGGAAGTACAATTCGCCTTTTTGAGCAGGGAGGAGAAAGTCAAGCTATATACGGTTATGACGAATTCGGAGAAGATACCTATTACACACAGGGACATGTGCAGCCATTCGGCTATACAGGATACAGATATGATAATGTAGCCGATACATACTTTGCCCAGGCAAGAGAGTATGTGGCAGGAGTTGGCAGATTTGCAGGAGAGGACTGGATAAAGGGAAATATAGAGCAGCCATTTAGCCTGAATCAGTATGGGTATTGTTTTGGGAATCCATTGGCATTAATTGATTATAACGGAAAAACTGCAAGGGAACATGCTGAGGATGACATTTTACAAAATGAAAATGGTTCACCTTATGTGGGAGTATTTTATTTAAATATCGAATCAGGTGCTAATGGCTTTGGACATGCTGCAATGATGCTGCTTAGAAGTGACGATACAGGAGATTTATATAGTTTTGTGGGTGATATTCATAGTCCTTTAACTATTTTTAGGGGATATAATGATGCTAATGTAAATTATGCGTATGGTATAGATTTAAAAGAAATATTAAACAAGAAAAAAGAAAATTATGAATTTAATGTTAACACCAGAGAAGGTAAAGAAGGCGACAAGTACAATAGAGCAATATATTTTCCAATAACAGATGAATCCGGAAAAGCAATGGCAGATGCAGCAAGGGATACTATCTTAAAAACCAATGGAATAGGGATTGATGAAAATGATTATAAATTATTAACAAATAATTGTGATCAAAATGCAAGAAGGTGGATTCAGGCAGGAGGAATAATCTTGGAAACGGGAGATCGTGTAGCACCGAATTGGATATATGACTATAATGTTAGGCAGATGAACATAGGAAGAAAAGTTAAGTATGTAAATGCACAATATGGTGATTTATATGATATTTGGAATAGATTACATCCTCAACTTTATTTTGTCTCAGGTAATAAGAGATGCATTACATCTGATTAGGAGAAAATGTTATGAGAAGGACGATAATAAAAGCATGTGCTATTTTAATAGGCATTTTGTGTATGTTTTATATGTATAAGGGATATGTCGGCTATCAGATGGTAAAAGGAATAGTAGATCAGCCACCAATAGTATTTTCAGTGCGGTTTAAAAATGGAGACAGAGGAACCTTTAAATATAATATCAAGAATAGAAAATATGAACGAATTTCAGACTATATATTTCAGGAATTGTCTTATAGTGATGATTATGAAAAGATTATAGGTGTGATATGGGAAGACAGATTTCAGGGGTTGGCAGAACTTGATATGGAAGATTATACATTGAGGCCAATTATATCCCTTAAAGATTTAAATAAATGTGTTAAAGAGGTTAACCTGAAAGAAATTGAATATGATGGTCCCGGAGTTACGCAACTTCGTATGCCAAAATACTATAAAGATGGATATACATTTTTTTGGGGTTACTATTCAACAGTCATTTGCTATATAAGAGAAGAAGAAGGAAAGTGGAATATACGAATATTAAATAATACAGATTCTACAGGACATAACTACTTTCTAAAAAAAGAACCGGAAACTTTATTTTTGGAAACAGAGAAGCCATTTGTAGAAAATAAAACTGAAACAGGAATTATTATAAAAAAGACAATTGATAAAGATGATGAGATTGTGTTAGTTGATGGTACTGATGAAAATGCTTTTATTGATATGTCGGATGATATGACTAAGATTGTGTATTATAGTGAACCTAAAATCTATATGTATAACCTAGAAACAGATAAAAATAATTATATTAGTAGTCAATATTTGATTTGGCAACATATGTTATACCTTAAGCTGTCATCGGATGGAAGATATCTATTTTACACAGTTGGGGATATTCCATTTTTCTGGAGTGATTACTATAGGATGAATTTCTTTATAGTGGATACTAAAACCGGGAACAAAGTGAATTTAAATAGGTGGGAGAAAGGAGATAGGTTTTATGGAATTGATTGGTAGAGAGGAAGCTTAAGTTACTCAAAATCAGGAAAAGCAAGAAGCTACAGCTATGACGGTTTGGGAAACAGGATAGGTTTTAAAGAATATGAAAAACAGATAGGCTATGGAGAAGATGGGCTTAAGACTATCTTGGGAGGAGACAAGAATGCCAAGTTTAACTATTGTAATTTTGACTACATTTTTATGTTATATAATGCAGTATATTTTTTGCTTTGTAGTAGATAAGAGAGAAATAGAAAAACATGAAAAAAAGATAAAACTTAATAAATATACTGAAAAATTGTTTTTTCTATGGAATAGGAATGAAAAATTATATTGGTTGGTATATATTATAATTATAAGTGAAAGTATACTTTTTATTGTGATCTGGGTTCTTTATTTCCTAGGTGATATAAATATTTTCAGAAAATTTTTAAATATATATGTAGGAATATGTTCAATATTTGATACGATACTTGTAATAAAGATTTTGATAAAAAGAGTAAAAGATTATATTATGAGTAAAAACAGATAAATATATTTTAGTATATTGGTTCAGCTATGGAGAGAGTATGTGGAAGTGATAGGAGCAGTGTTTGGGTTTGCCGGTGGAACAATGCAATAAGGAGTGAAAGAACAGTAAGAAATTTAAAAGATAAATAGATCTACCAAAGTTGGAAAATGCTTTACAGAATAGGAGAAATTTATGCCTGATATATTGACTTTATTATTAGGGACTTTTGCATTGTATATATTACTGTATGGTGTCTGTTGGGGAACAGATAAAACTGATATAGATAAACATAAGAAAAAAATAAAGCTTAATAAGTATACAAACATGTTATTTTTTTTGTGGCCAAGGAATGAAAAAGTATATTGGCTAATATATATAATAATAATTACTGAAAGTGTCGCATTTATATTAGTGTGGATATCATACTTCTTAAATGCAGTATCCTTATATAAAATATTAATTGATTTGTATATACGAATATATTTATCTGGAATGGTTATTCTTGGTGTAATAATTTTAAAAAGAAGAATAAAAGATTTTATAAGTGGTAAGAGCAGATAAACCCAATTAGAATTCGGTAAAAGCAAGAAGCTACAGCAATAACAGGCTTTCAAACAGCAAGTTGTGCCATTGTCCCTATATGGCACATTTTTTTTATTTGTGGTAGAATGACATAAAACTGTTTTAAAAATAGGAATGGAAATATGGAAGAAAATAAAAAAGATGATAATAAATATGAAAAAATATGTTATATGTGCAGGAGGCCTGAGTCAAAGACAGGAACCATGATATCAATGCCGGGAGGAATAGATATCTGTCCGGACTGCATACAAAAGACATTTAATTCAATGCAGAGTATGGATATAAGTAAGCTTTCAGGGAAGATGAATATGGATGATATTAAAAATATTGATCTGAGCAGCTTAAATATCCCGAATATGAATGTAAATCCAATACCTGAAAGAGCCAGAGTAAAGAAAAGAGATGAAAAGAGGACAGAGCCGCTGTTTACGATGAAGGATGTACCTGCGCCGCATAAGATAAAAGAGATGCTTGATGAATATGTTATAGGGCAGGAGCAGGCAAAGAAGGTCATTTCGGTTGCTGTTTATAATCACTATAAGAGGATATTCCTTGATAAGGATAAGGAAGGAACAAGGATTGAAAAGTCAAATATCCTTATGATAGGACCTACAGGAAGCGGAAAGACATACCTTGTAAAGACACTTGCAAAACTTCTCAATGTACCGCTTGCAATAGCGGATGCGACATCACTTACAGAGGCGGGATATATCGGAGATGATATAGAAAGCGTAATATCAAAGCTTTTGCTTTCTGCAGGTAACGATGTGGAGAGAGCGGAATGCGGCATAGTATTCATAGATGAGATAGATAAGATTGCAAAAAAGAAAAATACCAATACCAGAGATGTTAGCGGTGAGAGTGTACAACAGGAACTTTTGAAGCTGCTTGAGGGCAGCAAGGTGGAGGTACCTGTAGGTACCAATCAAAAAAATGTCCTTGCACCGATGGAGACTGTAAATACCGATAATATACTCTTTATCTGTGGAGGTGCATTCCCGGCAATTGACGATATTATAAAGGAAAGATTACAAAAGAATACAAGTGTAGGCTTTAATTCAGATCTTAAGGATAAGTATGATAATGAAGCGGACCTCTATTCAAAGGTGACTAATGAGGATATCAGAAAGTTCGGTATGATTCCGGAGTTTATAGGCAGACTCCCGGTGGTATGTACACTTTCAAAGCTTGATAAAGAGGCATTCAAAAAGATACTTACCGAGCCTAAGAATGCTATCTTAAAGCAGTACAAAAGGCTTTTGGAGCTTGATGAAGTGGAGCTTGTATTTGATGATGACGCAATGGACTATATTGCACAGCAGGCTATGAAAAAGGATACCGGGGCAAGGGCGCTTCGCTCTATTATAGAAGAGTTTATGCTTGATATAATGTATGAAATACCTAAGGATAAGAATATCGGCAGGGTTATAATTACAAGAGATTATCTGGAACATAAGGGCGCTCCGAACATAGTATTCAGGAATGCATAGGAGGGGTTATGTCTGTTATTTTGATACCGATACTGTCCTGTCTTGACCTTATACTAAAGTATGCGGTGGGTTCATTTGATGATAAGGATTTGCCGAGGACATTTGCAAAGAAGATAGAAATAGATAAATTTCACAACAACGGATTTCCTTTCGGTAAGATGAAGGAAAATCAAAAAGCGGTAAAGTATGTTCCTGTGCTTATCACATCGGTACTTGTAGGTTTTCTTTCATTCTTACTTCCTAAAAAGGGAAATAAGATAAAAAAGCTGTCGCTATGTCTTATTATTGCAGGTGCGTTGAGCAATATATTTGACAGATTTACCCGCGGATATGTGGTTGACTATATTCGTATCAAGGTGAAAGGTCTTGATAAGGTGATATTCAATTTGGGAGATATTTTTATACTGGTCGGAAGCTTGATGATGCCTTTCGGAACAAAGAAAAAGATAAAAGAAATACCGGTAGATACTAAAGCTACTGAAGAATAATATAGGAGTAATTTTGGAAACGAGTGACATAATACAGTTAGTAATAGTGATTATATTATTGTCTGCTTCAGCATTTTTTTCATCTGCTGAAACAGCCCTTATGACTTCAAATAAGTTGAGAATGAGAAATCTGGCTGAGAACGGAAACAAGAGAGCGGCAAAGGTACTTAAGGTTACGGAGAATACCGATAAGATGCTTTCCGCCATACTGATAGGAAACAATATAGTAAACCTTACAGCGTCTTCAATCTCAACAGCACTTACATTGAAGATATTCGGAAGCAAGCTTGTGGGTATTGCAACAGGTATATTGACATTTCTCATACTTGTATTCGGTGAGATTACTCCAAAGAATGTGGCATCAAAGAATGCGGAGAAAATGGCGCTTGCCTATATAGGGGTAATTTCATTTTTGGTTACTTTATTGACTCCGGTAATCTTTATTGTAAATACCGTTGCAAAGTTTGTTATCTCCATATTTAATAAAAACGGTGATGATAATAATGCCGTAACCGAGGAAGAACTTAGGGCGATGGTGGAGTACAGCCACGAAGAGGGAGTCATTGAAAACGAAGAGAAGAAGATGATTGTAAATGTGGTGGACTTCGGTGATACCGTAGCCGGAGATATCATGGTGCCGAGAGTGGATATGGTGATGGTTGATGAAAAGTCAAGCTATGAGGAGATATTACAGGTGTTCAGAGAAGAAAGATATACAAGAATACCTGTATATGAGGAGACTCCGGATAATGTCATAGGAATATTGAATGTAAAGGATTTTCTTCTTATAGAAGACAAGGAAAACTTCGTTATGAAGGAGCTTTTAAGAGAGCCGCTTTATACCTATGAGTACAAAAAGACATCCGCACTGATGATGGATATGAGAAAAACAGGCGCAAACATAGTAATAGTGCTTGATGAATACGGTATAACTGCAGGTCTTATCACTTTGGAGGATATGCTTGAAGAGATAGTCGGTGAGATAAGGGATGAGTTTGATGCCGATGAGGATGAGGGTATAACCAAGGTTTCAGATTTGGAATATCTGATAGACGGTTCAACAAATCTTGACGATATCAACGACAGAATAGGACTTAGCCTTTCTTCAGAGGAATATGAGTCTATAGGCGGACTTATAATGGAGAAGCTTGGAAGATTACCTGTAGAGGGTGAAATAATCAATTTCGACAATATTGTACTTACTGTAAAGAAGATGGACCATGCAAGAATAGAAAAGGTCTGCCTGAAACTGAAGCAACCTGTAGTTAAGGAGCAGTGATGAAGCAAAAACATATTTTATTTGATTTGGACGGAACTATAGTGAAATCGGACCTCGGTATCACAAAGGGAGTACAAAAGTCTCTGGAGCATTTCGGCATCAATGAAAAGCTTGAGGATTTGAAAAAGTTTGTCGGACCTCCTATGGTGGAAAGCTATACAAACTTTTACGGGTTCAGTCTGAAGCAATATAAAGAAGCGCTTGATGTATTTCACGATTATTACAGAACTGTAGGTATATTTGAATGTGAGCTTTATGACGGTATAGAAGAGATGCTTGATAGTCTGTCAAAAGAGTATAAGCTTTATGTGGCTACTTCAAAGCCTGAAAGAGAGGCAAAAAGAGTTATAGAGCATTTCGGACTGGACAAATACTTTACATTTGTTGGTGGTTCAGACGGAGATTTTAATACAAAGAGAGCCACAAAGACTGCAGTAATTGAGTATGTGCTTGAAACAAACAAAATAATGGACAAGACTTATGCTATAATGGTGGGAGACAAGAGCCATGATATAGTAGGTGCAGGTAATGCAGGTTTAAAGAGTATCGGAGTACTCTACGGCTATGGCGGACTTGATGAGTTTGCAGAGGCAAATTATATTGTAAAGAGTGTTGAAGATTTAAGAGAAATGTTTATATGTTAAAAAAAGGTGACTTGTTAAATATAGGATATTATGATTATGGCCAATATTTCACAGGAAGTCTGGACGGGTTGAGATTCAGGCTGGGCAGAGACCCGCTTGAAAAAGTTAATTTCACACCGAAGGATAAGAGGGGCGAGGCCAAGCTGAAACTGACAGTGTGGCCTGAGCCCTTTAGTTTTGACCATACAGATGATGATAAGAAAAAAGACCATTATTTTGAATATTCAAATGAAGGTATTGAGAATATAATTGCGTTTTTAAACAATGTGGCTGAGATTGTAAAGTCAGGTAAGGAGAAAGCATGGGAGCAATAAAAAGAGAGAGCAGAGAGCTTGCATATGAGGGAACAATAGTAAAGGTATATAAGGATCATGTGGTAATTGACGGTAAAAAGGCAGTGTGGGACTATATACAGCACAACGGTGCGGCTGCGGTAGTTCCGATACTTGATAACGGCAAGATTTTACTTGTGCGTCAGTACAGAAACGCACTTGACAGATATACACTTGAACTTCCGGCAGGTAAGGTGGATGCAAAGGATGAACCCAGAAGAATTTGTGCTTTTAGAGAACTTAGGGAAGAGACAGGCTACAGAGTGGATTCGCCTGATGAACTTGAGTTTCTTATAAGGATTGATACAATGGTCGCATTCGGAGACGAGGAGATAGACATATTTGTAGCCAAAAATCTCAAAAAAGGCGAACAGGACCTTGATGAGGATGAGAGTATTGATATTGAAGAGTGGGAGCTTGATGACTTGTTGGAGCTTATCTATAAGGGAGAAATAAAGGATTCAAAGACTGTGGCTGCTATACTTGCCTATAAGAACAAGTATCAGGTATAGCTTTTATTTATAACCAGGGCAAGAAAACATCTTATTGACCAAGGAATACAGAACTTGTAAAATACTGCTTATTGATGACGGTTATGGCTTATGTATATAGGGTATAACATTTTAACAGATAGTATTAGAAAAGTCAGGTGAATTATGAATATTGAAACATTATGCGTACACAGTCCGAATGAAGATAAAATTGCTCATGCATACGGAGCGATGACGGTGCCGATATTTCAGACGGCTACCTTCTCACATCCGGGAGTAGGAGAGAGTACGGGTTATGACTACTCACGTCAGTCAAACCCTACAAGAACGGAGCTTGAGGAGAGTATATCCGCACTTGAA
The DNA here is from genome assembly GCF_057250505.1 of Lachnoanaerobaculum sp. NCBI lineage: Bacteria > Bacillati > Bacillota > Clostridia > Lachnospirales > Lachnospiraceae > Lachnoanaerobaculum > Lachnoanaerobaculum sp. The sequence continues at coordinate 22,363 of NZ_DBHIEQ010000014.1, forward strand.
GGTGCTTATGATACGGTCGCTACATCCACAGGAATGGCTGCCTGCTTGTTGGTATTGGAACTTTTTAATGCAGGTGACAATATAATATCACAGGAAGATATATACGGAGGAAGTACAAGACTCTTTAATACTCTCGGAATAGAGCGCGGCAGAACATTCACATATGTGGATACAACCAAAAAAGAGAATGTACTTAATGCTATAAATGAGAATACCAAGGCAATCTTTATAGAAACTCCAAGCAATCCTACAATGCTTGTCACAGATATAAAGGAGATGGCAGAGATTGCAAAGGAACACGGTCTTTTACTTATAGTAGATAACACATTTTTAAGTCCTTATTTCCAAAACCCTCTAAAGCTCGGTGCGGATATAGTTATTCACAGCGGTACAAAGTATATTGCAGGTCACAATGATACTCTGGCAGGTTTTGTATGCAGTGCAAATGCCGATATTGCGGAAAAGATAAGATTTATGTATAAGACTGTAGGACCGAGTCTTTCGCCTTTTGACAGTTTTTTGGTGCTTAGAGGTCTTAAGACTCTGGCGGTGAGAATGGACAGAGTACAGGAGAATGCGTTAAAGATAGCGGAATTTTTGAAGAACCATAAAAAGATTACAAATGTATACTATGTCGGACTTCCTGACCATCCTGGATATGAGATAAACAAGGCTCAGTCAAGAGGTTTCGGCGGAATGATCGCATTTACTACAGATACCGCAAAGACCGCACTTGATGCATTTGAAAAGATAGAGATAATAAAGTATGCGGAGAGTCTTGGTGGTGTGGAGTCTTTGATTACATTCCCGATGATACAGACTCATGCGGATGTACCTGTGGAAGTAAGAGAGAGACTTGGAATCACAGACAAATTCCTTAGACTTTCGGTAGGAATAGAAAATGCCGATGATCTTATAAGAGATTTAGAGAGAGCGTTGGCATAGAGGAATATTTTATGTACGATTTTGATAAAATTATAGACAGGCACGGCACAAACTGCTTGAAGTTCGACTTTGCAAAGGAGAGGGGAAAAAACGGTGACGAACTTTCACTTTGGGTTGCAGATATGGACTTTCAGGTAGCAAAGCCTATCACAGATGCCTTGCAGGCTCAGGTAAACCATGGAATATACGGTTATAGTGAGGTGAAGTCGGACTATTTTGATATAGTAAAAAATTGGTTTAAAGACAACTTTGACTGGGAGATAAAGAAGGGAAGTCTTGTAAAGACTCCGGGTGTCGTATATGCAATAGCAATGGCGGTAAAGGCATTTACCAAAGAGGGTGAAGCCGTTATAATACAGCAGCCTGTTTATTACCCGTTCAGTGAGATGATAATTGCCAATAACAGGAAGCTTGTCAATTCCCCTTTGGTGTTAAAAGGCGGCAGATATGAGATTGATTTTGAGGACTTTGAGAAAAAAATAGTTAAAAATAATGTGAAGCTGTTTATACTGTGCTCTCCTCACAATCCTGTGGGAAGGGTATGGAGTGTAGAAGAGCTTAAAAGAATTGGAGATATCTGTATAAAGCATGATGTTGTGATTTTAAGTGATGAGATTCATGCGGATTTTGTATATGAACCGAATAAGCATCATGTATTTGCTTCACTTGGAGAAAGTTATGCGGCCAACTCGGTGATTGCAACGGCACCAAGCAAGAGTTTCAATATAGCGGGGCTTCAGGTTTCAAATATCTTTATAGAAAATAAGAAGCTTCGTGACGCTTTCAGGAATGAGATAGTAAAATCGGGATATTCACAGTTAAACACTATGGGACTTGTTGCTGCAAGAGCCGCATATGAGTTCGGTAAAGAGTGGCTTGATGAGGTGAGAGCCTATATAAAGGATAATCTGATATTCTTTAGAGATTACCTGAAAGAAAATATTGGAGAGCTAAACTTAATAGAGCCTGAGGGAACATATCTTGTTTGGGTGGATTTTGGAAAACTTGGGCTTAGTGAAAAGCAAAGAGAAGACTTGATAGTGAACAAGGCAAAGCTTTGGATAGATTCGGGAGCAATGTTCGGAGCAGACGGAGAGGGCTTTGAGAGGTTCAATATCGCCTGTCCGAGAAGCTATCTTAAGAAGGCACTTGACAGTCTGAAAAAGGCTGTAGAAGAATACAAATAAAAGTGTGCTTTTATATTTTGCAAAATTTATTTATCACTTGACGAATATGAGTGCCAGTGATATAATCACAATGTATAAATGGAGAGGTTGTAAACGATCCGGTGTTACAACCTCTTTTTTATAAATATTCTTTAGCACTCTTTTATCATAAGTGCTAACAAAGGAGGAGGCATGATTTTAATACCAACATATAATACGGTAGTTTTACCGGGTTCAAAAATATATTTCAGAAAAGATTATTTACAGGAAGCGGGAGTGGACAAGATATCTGTCGGTGAAAAGGTAACATTTCTTTACTTAAAAGAGTCAAAGGATAGAGATATCACCATGGAGGATGTTTATCCTATAGCGGTGGCAGGTCATGTGCTGTCTGTAGATGATGAAGGCGGTGCCAATTTGGAGGCGTTTAACAGGATAAATGTTGAATATATAGACTTTGAAACCCAAAATGTAGTGGGAGTTCAAAGGCCGGAAATAGATGATTTGGACCCGCAAATTGCCAATACAATGCTCATAGATCTTAGAGACGAGCTTTTAAACTATGTGACTAAGTTTCAGTGGGGACTTATGGCAAGAGGTTATGTACTTGCATGGAAAAATATGAATGAGTTGATGGTGGGACTGTCACCTTTTATGAATATCACACCTGAAGAAAAGTATGCCGTACTTGCTGAGGATTCCACAAAGGCAAGAGCCGAGCTTATAGCAAAGTATGCCAGAGAGTTTATGGCAATCAATGAAGTCAGCGAAGAGGCGAAGCAGGCACAAAAAGAGATTCATGAGAAGGCATACAGAGAGGACGCAATCAAAAAGCAGATAAATTTCTTACAAAAGGCCTTGGATGATATGCACCCTGAGAATGTCTCGGAGGTAAGAAAGTTTGAGGAAAAGATAGAAAACTCAGGCATGAACGAGATTGCAAGGAAGGAAGCCGACAATGTATTAAATCGTATGAAGCAGGAGGGAAAGGACAGCCATGAGTACGGACTGCTTTACAACTATCTTGACTTTGTAACTTCACTGCAGTGGAAGAAGGAAGAGCCTAAGGAAATAGAGCTTGATAAGGCTATGGAGGTTCTGGACAGAGAGCATTACGGTCTGAAAAAAGTAAAGAAAAGAATTATAGAGCAGCTGGCTGTAATGTCGCTTAATAAAAGTCAAAGCGGTTCTATACTTCTGTTTGCAGGTGCTCCGGGTACAGGAAAGACAAGTATCGGAAAGAGTATCGCGGAGGCTCTCGGAAGAGAGTATGTGCGTATTTCTTTGGGCGGTATAAGAGATGAGGCGGATATAAGAGGACACAGAAGGACTTATATAGGAGCTATGCCGGGAAGAATAATGGACGGTATGAAAAAGGCAGGTACATCAAATCCTGTAATGGTACTGGATGAGATTGATAAGCTGGCATCATCTTATAACGGTGATCCTGCAAGTGCATTGCTTGAGGTGCTTGATCCTGAGCAAAACAATACCTTTACCGACCACTATATGAATGTACCTTACGATCTTTCGGATGTATTGTTTGTATGTACCGCCAATTCACTTGATACTATACCGGGACCTCTGCTTGACAGAATGGAGGTTATCAGATTTACAGGATATACCGCGCTTGAGAAATTTTCTATAGCAAAGGATCATCTGATTCCTAAGGCAAAGAAAAAGGCCGGTATAAGTGATGAGAATCTTATAATAGAAGACGATACGATAAAAGCACTGATAAACGGCTATACTATGGAAGCCGGTGTGCGCGGACTGAAAAAGCAGATAAGCTCACTTTGCAGATATGCTGCCGTAGAGCTTGTAAGAAATAATAAAGAGATACTTGATGTAAAGCCTGAGGATCTGAGCGATTACCTTGACCAAAGACCTATAAAACATGAGAGCATCTTGGAGAAAAAGCAGGCCGGTGTGGTAACCGGTTTGGCTTGGACTGCAGTAGGCGGTGAAATACTCTTTATTGAGACTATGCTCACAAAGGGTAAAGGTAATATAAAGGTAACAGGTCAGCTGGGCGATGTAATGAAGGAAAGTGTGGATATTGCACTAAGCCTTGTAAAGTCCATGTACCTTGAAAAGTCGGAAATCTTTGAGAAAAACGATATTCATATACATGTACCTGCAGGTGCCGTACCTAAGGACGGACCGAGTGCAGGTATCACAATGACTACTGCAATTGCATCACTTATCAACAATATTCCGGTATCTCCTGAGTATGCCATGACCGGTGAAGTGTCACTTCGCGGCAATGTAATGCCTATAGGCGGATTGCCTGAAAAACTTATGGCGGCTGCGAGAGCCGGAATCAAGAAGGTATTTATCCCTGAAGAAAATGAGGATGATTTAAAGGAAGTGGCTAAGGAAGTTTTGGATGAACTTGAGATTATTCCTGTAAAAAGGGTTGAAGATGTACTGAAGATTGTTCTAAAATAAGAGTAATAAAATTTTGAAAAGAGGTAGTGTATGCTGAACTTTAAACATGATATCCCGACCAAGTTGTATTTCGGTGAGGGACAGATAAAGAAATTGGCAAGCTCATTGGAGAGATTCGGTAAAAATGTACTGCTGGTATACGGTGGCGGATCAATCAAGAAAATAGGTCTTTATGATGAAGTTATAAAGATTTTAAAAGAAAATAACTTCAATGTCACAGAATGTGACGGTGTGGAGCCGAATCCCAGGATTACTAATGTAGAGCGTGGTGTAAGGCTTTGTAAGGAGCATAATATCGATGTGGTTTTGGCTGTAGGAGGCGGAAGCACCATCGACTGTGCAAAGGCTATTGCAGTGGGACGCTACTATGAAGGCGATGATTTATGGGAGATGGTAAAGACAAGTTGGCATCTTGCAAAGGCTCTTCCTCTTGTAGATATTCTTACAATCAGTGCAACAGGTTCGGAGTTTGATGCAGGCGGTGTAATCACAAATATGGATACTAATGAGAAGCTTGGTGCTGTATACACATATCCTTCAGTCAGCATATGTGACCCTACATATACTTTCAGCGTATCAAAGTATCAGACCGCGGCAGGCAGTGCGGATATAATGAGCCACATATTTGAATGTTACTTTTCAAGGACTATGGACAGTGACCTCTCGGACGGTATAGCGGAAACGGTTCTTAAGTCAGTAATGAAAAACTGCAAGATTGCACTTGAGGATCCTACAAACTACTCTGCAAGAGCCAATTTGATGGCTGATGCTTCCGTAGCCTGCTCGGGAATTCCGGGGTACGGCAAGCAGGAAACGGGTTGGCCATGTCATGCGATGGAACATGAGCTTTCAGCATACTATGACATTACACATGGTGTAGGTCTTGCCATACTTACAATCAGGTGGATGCGTCATATCCTTAATAAGGATGTAACTGCTACAGAGAGATTTGTAAAGTTTGCAAAGAATGTAATGGGGCTTAGCGGTGATGACGACAGAGCATTGGCGTTTGCAGGAATAGATGCACTGGAGTGCTATTTTAATGAGACCGGCATACCTATGACCCTTGGTGAACTCGGTATTGAAGACAAGTATTTTGAAGCTATGGCTGCTCATGCAAATGTGGACGGATATTTAAAAGATGCTTTTGTTGCACTTGATAATAATGATATAGTGGAGATTTATAAGGCCTGTTTATAAAAAAGACTTGATTTATTTTACCTAATGTCTTAAAGTATCAAGCGTAATCGGTGAGTTCGAGACCTTCCTCACCTAAAACAAAACTAAAGGAGAAGATATGAAAAATATTACAACCAAGATGATGGCACATGGTGCCGTCATAGCAGCAGTATATGTGGTGCTTACACTTGCATTTGCACCTATAAGCTTCGGTGCAATCCAGTTCAGAATTTCAGAGGCACTTTGCATTTTGCCTTTCTTTACAGTGGCTGCAGTGCCGGGAGTAAGTATAGGATGTCTTTTGGCAAATATACTTGCCGGAGCGGCACTTCCCGATATTATATTCGGAACATTGGCTACACTGATAGGCGCGATAGTAAGCTACAGACTTAGAAGTGTTTCAAAGTGGCTTGTATGTGTGCCGCCGATACTTGCAAATGCAATTATTATCCCTTTTGTGCTGAAGTATGCTTACGGTTTACCTGATTTGATACCGTATTTAATGCTTACAGTCGGAATAGGTGAGGTGCTTGCAGTAGGTGTTTTAGGTAATTTATTGATGCTTGCTCTTGAGCCGAAAAGTTCGTTTATTTTCGGTCATGAAAACAAGGCTTATCAAAAAGCTTAGAAAATTGAATTTTTTATAATGAAATATCCTGACAAAGTCACAAGGACAAAATGCCTTGTATTTGTCAGGATATTTTTCGTTTTATGTAGAGATTAAATTTTTTAAAAAAATTATACATATTATTTACATTTTAGTTTTTTCTGCTATAATTTACTACAATATGTATATATAGATATTGTTTAGCCGATAAGTGCGATTAAAAAAATTAAAGTGCTTTATCTTTCGTCCGGACAAATTAATAAGATAAAAACACTTTAAAAATAAAAATAGGAGAAACAAAATGAGTATGAAAAAAGCAATGAAATTTACTTTGTTATTAAGCATAGCTATATGTATCCAATTATTTGTATTTGCTTCAAATGTAAAAGCGGAGCAAAAAACATATACAGATAACGAAGTAAATATCAGCAAGAAAGACTTGATTATATTACTTGAAAAGCTTTCCGGAAACTTGGATTCCGATGTGGCTGATATAGGTAATTATGCAAATGCGAATGAAGAGTATATTAAAAGCTCTGTAGAGAAATTAAAAGGACTAAATATAATAGATGAGCATGTATCATTTGCAAATCTTTATGAAAGTCCGAAAAAGGAAGATGTTTATTATATACTGGCAAGGTATATAGGTGTTGAAGCGGCTGAGGGAAAAACTTCTTTTATTGATGATGAGAAATTACATTCATGGTCAAGAGGTTATATAAAAGAACTTGAGAACCTTGGTGTTATTGAAGGAAAAGATAAGTACTTTGAGCCGGATAAGGTCTTAAACAGAGGAGAATTAAGGAATATAATTAAAGAACTCTTCCTTACAGTTATCAATAACTCTCAAAGTTTTAGAAGGGATGAGAATAACAAGTCAAAGGCTTTTATAGTTGTAAATTCCAATAATGCCTTGATAGAAAATATCAAAATACAAACTCCGATACTTATAAACTCAAAGGCGAGTAACGGAAAATTAAGAATAATAAACTCAGATATAAGTAAAATCTATATTGCAGCCGGAAGCCAAAATTTTGAAGTACAACTTTCAAACTCCAAGCTGCAATCGGCAAAAAGCCTAGGTAAAAATATTTCCTATACAAATTTGGGACCTGACGGGAAGGTAGGACCTTTGCCAAATCCGGAAGAGTATAAACCTGACGGTAGAAGGTCGGTTAAAAAGATAATAAAAGGAAGCAGAAGTCACAGTTCATCAAGCAGTTATTTTGGAAACAACAGTCAAAAAGAAAATAAATCTCAAAGTGATAAAGAGACCGAAGAAAAAGTAATACCTCACGATAAGGATGTAGCAAAACCGGAGGAAAAAAACGGTGAAGGAATTGTTCCCGATAATAAAAAAACTCCGGGTGAAGTTTTGCCTAAAATAAATGAAGGTAATCCTAATGAAAGCGGTAAAGACAGTTCAGCAGAGAATTTGAGCGAAGACTTTATAATCCTGAATAAACATTTGTATGCGGATAAAACATTAAGATATAAGGCTGCTGATGGAGTGAACCTTGACGACAAAGCACTTATAGGACTTAAATTAAGCGGAGAAAATAACGGAGTAAAGCTTAATGTAAAGTGGGAAGGTGATAGTCTTCATCAGGTAAAAAATGCTCAAAAAGGGGAATATCGTCTTGCTGTAAGCAGCGAAGAGGATCTTATAATCAACGACAAGAACTATGGCAAGGTAAAATTTATAGTTAAAATAATTATAGAATAGGTGAGTTATGAATAGAATAAGTAAAAAACTTGCCTTGTTTTGTGCAGTGCTTCTTATAAATCCCTTGGTTTCTACAGCTAAACCGGGATTTGCGGCACAAAATAAAGGGGATAGAGTTTCTGAGTATGTAAAAGAGGCAGATAAAAAATTAAATTCGGCTGATACCGATGCCGAAAAAAATGAAGACAAGCCCAAAGAGCTGAGGCTTATAATAGAGCTTGATAAGGACTCCTTGGTAGAAGAAGCCATAAATAAAGATATGGACTATGATAAACTGGATGATTCCTTTATAGATGAAAAAAAGCAGGAGCTGAAAGAAGATCAGGATAAGCTTGTAAAAGATATAAAAAATGAGGATATAAAGGCGGATACTAAGGAAGTAAGGCACTATGATACCATATTTAACGGAATATCACTAAGTGCCGATGCGACTGAGATAGAAAAAATAGAAGCGCTTCCGGGAGTAAAAAGTGTGTATGTATCACAGGAGTTTCAAAGACCTTATCTTAAGTCATCCAACAGTATAATAGGTTCGGGATATGCGTGGAATACACTTGGATATAAAGGCGAGGGCAGTGTTATTGCGGTAATAGACTCAGGTATAGACTACAGACATAAGGCACTCAGGTTGGATGAATCTGTACATCCTATGTATACAAAGACAGATATAGAAAAGATAATAGCTGAAAACGGATTAAAAGGCTCTTATTATTCGGATAAAGTACCTTATGGCTATAATTATTATGATTTTAATAAGAACTTACGTAACAGTTACGGTGTAATGCACGGTATGCATGTATCGGGAATAGCTGCCGCTAATGATATTGAGAGCGGGACTTTCGGAGTGGCACCTAATGCACAAATACTTGCGCTTAAGGTATTTTCAGATGACCTTGAGTATCCTACAACATTTACCGATATTTGGTTGAAAGCCTTGGATGATGCTATAACATTGAAGGCGGATGTAATAAACTTAAGCCTTGGAACGGCAGCAGGATTTTCAATGGAGAACAGAGCCTATCCGGAAAACGAGGTTATAGAAAAGGCAAGAAAAGCCGGAATTGTGATTTCAGTTGCTGCCGGTAATGACGGAAATATTACATCCGGCAATATAAACAATGCAGAACCTTTAAAAGAAAATTATGATACCGCTTTAATTGCAAATCCTGCTGTAAATGAAGGAACTATAGCAGTCGCATCCATGGAAAATACTAAAAGGCATATGTATGTCATAAGGTGGAAGGACAGTTGGGATGCCTATGTAAATGAAGAGATGGATTTGCATAAAGGAGAAAATCCGAAAAAGATTATAAGTGCAGAAATATCCGATATAAAAAACGGAAAATCGGATCTTATTAAAAAAGAAAATATAGAAGGTAAACTGGTATTCTTTGAGATTCCTACAACAAGAGACAGCTTAGGATTCGGGGATAAGCTTGAGGCTATAGCTGAATTAAAACCTGCCGCCATTGTTTTTTACAATAACAGGGGCATGGCTGAGCAGATAGGCGGTAATCTTGAAGTTCCGGGTAATGCGGGAAAGCTTACCTGTATCCGTATAAAAAGAAGTACCTATGATAAGTTAATGGAGGAATACGGTTATAATAATAATCTGAGACCTGAGATATTTACGGAAATGACGGATGTCGACAATGTAGCGGGAGGAAGCGTTTCAAAGTTTTCTTCATGGGGGCCCACTCCGGACCTTAGAATCAAGCCTGAGATAACCGCTCCGGGAGGACATATATACTCAAGCGTTGAAGATAATAAGTACAAGGATATGTCAGGTACCTCTATGGCGGCTCCTCAGGTAACGGGAGCTACAGCCATACTTAAACAATATATAAAGGCAAAGCATATACAAACAGATAACAGTTCGGATTTTATAAAACTTTTACTTATGAATACCGCAACTCCTTTAAAGGATGAGGGAATATTTGAAGATATACCTTATTTTGTAAGACAACAGGGAAGCGGTGCTCTAAATATTGAAAATGCGTTAAAAACCACTGTAGTAGTAAGGGCACAGGGAACCAATGACAATATAGCCGACGGAAAGCTCGAGCTTAAAGAACTTAAGGATAAAAGGTTTGATGTAAGACTCAGTCTTGAAAACTTTGGTGACAGTACAAAAAGCTATGATATAAATTCAGTTGCACTTTATGAGCCTACAGACGGTACATACAGGCTGCAAAGATCTGAAATATTACATTCAAATGAGTCTAATATAAGTAGAGAGATAAGCGTGGAAGCACATTCATCCGCAAGTATAGATTTCACTATGGATTACTCGGATGCAGAAAACCTTGAAGAGGATAACTTTATAGAAGGTTTTATAAGTCTTAAGGACAAAGAAGGTATATCAAATCTTAATATACCTTTCCTCGGATTTTACGGAGATTGGGGCAAACAAAGAGCTATAGATGCATTTCAGCTTCCTGAGATAGGAAGCGAAAAAAGAAATGTACAATTTTTTGTAAATAAAAATGCCGGAGTAAGCTCTTCAATGCTTGGAACAAGTATGATGCTTAAACTTCCACTGTACAATAATGAAATATATTTCTCACCGAACAGTAAGTACTATCCCGATGTGGCGGCAAGAATAGCACCACTAAGAAATATGGAGCAGGTAGAGTATTCGATACTTGATGCTAAGACAGAGGAAACTTTAAGAGTTTTAGGTGCTTCAAAGCAGGTAAGGAAGCTTAGCAGACTTTCGGTCAATAAAAGCTTTAAGTTTATGCCGGAGTCGGTATGGGACGGAAAACTCGGCGAAGGAATTGCAGAGGACGGTGCGGAGTACATATATTGTATTAAGGCAAAGCTTAATAATAACAATATAGGAGGCAGTGGAGAACAGATATATAAATTCCCCGTACGTGTAGACAGTATGGCTCCTAAGCTAAGTACAGACAAGGAAGTGCAGGTAAATGATATTGACGGCAATATGAAGGAGATAGTATTTAATATTCATGATAAGGGCATAGGTATAGAGAATGTATATTTGCAGTCAATAAGATATGCACAGGACGATAATTCCGATAAAAGTATAAGGTACGGAAAATCTTTTGTTATAAGATTTCAAGATGAACCTGTGAAGGATGGAAAGGAACTTATAAAGGTTGAAGACGGCAAGCTTAATATACCTTTAGAAGCGGTACCTGACAGTCCGACTGCAAGAGGGGAAGTATATGTTTATACCAACGGTTACAGAAATTCGGATATTGAAGTCCATTGCCCGTATTTTGCGGATACTTCAGATCTTATAATAGATGCCGTTGACTATATGGATAATAAAAGCAGAACCACTCTTTCAGATGTTAGAGAAAGCAATTATAATCAGATTAATTTCCTTAACTTTTTTGACTATATAAGCAATAAAAATGCAAGCGTTTATGTAAACGATATAAAACTTGATGATATGACTTACAGTCTGATAGAAAAGGAAGCGGTGATTAGGATAAAGCTGGCGGATGAAGAGTCACATTTGCATAAACTTACTTTGAAACATGATAATATCGAAGAAAATATAATTTTGGATAATAAAGTAAATTCCGAAATATCAAAAAAATATAATTTCAAATATGATGAGGACAAGCTTTGTTATGAATTTACAATAAATCCTGTTGAAACAAGCTTTGATATTACAACAGTATTTAGAGACGGGAAACCTATGCAAAATACTCATGAGAGCATAGAAGAAGCAGGTATTACAGATATTACAATTAATAATGCTACCACATCAAATGCGGAAAGAAAGCCATATCCTGCAGTATTCCTTAAAACACCTGAGTTTTTTGATGTACTTGGCAATACAGAAGGTGAAGAAAAGCAGATAGATGTATCAGGTTTTGTAGGATATGTGGACGAGGATGACAGTGTAGAAAATGTACAAATAAAGCTTGTAGATAATGATGGAAATGAACTCTCAAGTCCTATAAATATTGGAAAAGAGGATCTTGTAAAAAGCAATATTATCTATAGAAAAAATGGAAATATAATATATAAGGGCGAGGCGTATTCTTTTGAAAGCAAACTGAAACTTGAAGCATTTAATGTTAATATAAAAGTTGAGGTAAGTACTAAAAACGAAAAATCGGCAAGTATTGTTAGAAGGTTATTCTATGATAAGATAAATCCTTCTATTGATTATAAGGTATATGAAAGAGAGCTTGATTCCGATACGGTAAAGATAAAGGTTCGCTCACGTGATAATTCATTTAAATTAAGTCTTTATAACGGAGACTCACTTATAGGTACTGACGATAAAACCTCAATTTCTTATATTGAAGGTAAAGACGGTAATACTACGCAGATAGTTACACAAATAGAAGTTCCGCTAAACGAGGGGCAAAACAGTATAAAAATAAGTGCCATAGATCTTGCCGGGAACAAGTCTGAAAAGACCATATATATTTACAGGGCAAAAAATAATTAGCACATAAAAAGGAGAGTCAATTTGATATGAGGCTCTCTTTTTTATATTTTGCACAATCTATCTTGCCATATATCGACCGAACAACGGTTTAGTATTGCATAAGGATATTTTAGGATTTATAATGTATTTACAGACGGAGAAAGGAGACATATAGATAACTTTTATAAATGATAGTTTAGCCATCAAAGTCCCCAATATAAAAGTTGTAACAAGTAATATCTAAAAATTCAATTTTATCTTAGATTTCTAATTATTATTCAAACCGAAACCAAAGGATTTATACATATGAGAATAAGAATATCATCTGCTTGCATAGCACACACTGCTTTAGTGGATAGAAAGAAGGTACATACAGGTGTTTTCTATATTTTATTAAAGACCGTCTATAAGTATATGTAAAAATCAAATATCAAAAAGATTTATCAATGAAAAAGTGTCACAGAAAGGCTTAACTAGGTAGCCTAACATTGATAAAACAAATCAAAAAGAGAAATGCCGTGTAAGTATAACTGCCAGAACAATAAAAAGTTTTGGCAGTTTTTTAAGTAAAATTATAATTATGTTTAAATAACTATAATTTTAAACATTTATACACATTTATACTGTATACTGGTGGTAAAGACTATTTATATTTGAATTATATGGAGGCAATGTGAAGAAAAGAGTTTTGATAGGTATTGTAATAGTCCTATGTGCTGTGCTTGGGATTATATTTTTGCCGAGAGAGATAGAAGAGATAGTCGGTTCAAGTGAGAAAATCTCTGAAGCGCAGATTTATCAGGTAAAGGATGATGAGGTGGCGCTTGTATACAACTACTCACTGCAAAAGGCAAAGGCCGTATACAAGGACGGTGTGGTATATATACCTTTGAATTGGACGAGGTCAATACTTAATGATAAGTTTTATTACAGTGATGATGAAAAGCTGCTTTCGTATGCACTGCCTACAGAGATAGTATACGCAAATTTTGAAAATAAAGATAAGAACGGTAAGCCACTGCTTCTTGAAAAGGAAAATAAGACATATATTTCAATAGAGACAGTAAAGACATATACCGATATTTGGACAGATATATTCACAGACGGTGATATCAAGAAGATATATATAAATGATAACTTCGGTGAATATGAAGAGTGTAATGTAAAAGCAAAGTCGGCACTTAGAGTTGATGCAAGTATGCTTTCCGCAAGTATAGAAAATGTCGAGTTTGAGAAAGACAGCAAGGTAACTGTAGTAGAGCAAAAAGGCAAGTGGGATAAGGTGCTTACAGAAAGCGGTGTTATGGGCTATATAAGAAGAAAGCATCTGAAAAATATAAATAAAGGTAACAGAGTCAGCAGCTTTGTAAAGCCTGAGTACACATCTATGTCGATGGATGAGAAGGTTGTGCTTGGATGGCATCAGGTTACAACTGCGGCAGCCAATAAAAACTTTACAAAGGTAGCGGATAATACAAAGGGGATGAATGTCATATCTCCTACATGGTTTAAGCTATCTGATAACAAGGGTAATTATACTTCTATAGCGAGCAAGGATTATGTGGATGCGGCACATAAGAAGGGCTTGAAGGTTTGGTCGCTTATTGACAATTTCAGTGATAAAATCAGTACATTGAAAATCCTTTCATCTTCAACCGGTAGAAAAAAACTTATTGAAAATTTGATGAGTGATACCAAGAAATACGGATTTGACGGAATAAATATAGATTTTGAATATTTGACACAGGACAATGCTCCTCATTTTATAGAGTTTATACGTGAGCTTTCGGTTTCATGCAGGAACAATAAGGTGGTACTTAGTGTAGATGTACCGGTTCCGGCATCATACAATACATTCTATCAAAGGGCTGAGCTTGCAGAGGTAGCGGACTATGTTATAAACATGGGTTATGATGAGCATTACAGCGGCTCTGATGAAGGCAGTAGTGCCTCTATAGATTTTGTGAAAAATTCAATTACAGACAGCCTAAAGGAAGTACCAAAAGAGAAGCTTATCAATGCGGTACCTGTATATACCAGAGTGTGGACTAAGGAAAACGGTAAGGTAAGTTCAACCGCCTTAGGCATGACAGGAGCGTCAAACTGGGTCAAGGAAAATAATGTAAGTCTTAATTGGGATGATACTGTAGGTCAGTATGTCGGTCAGATAAGTGTGGGCAGTGCCACCAAGTATATCTGGATGGAAGATGAGAAGTCCATGAAGCTTAAAATGGATGCTGTAAAGGAAGCGGACCTTGCAGGGGTGGCGGTCTGGAAGCTTGGACTTGAACCGAAAGAGATTTGGGACGTTATATCATATAAATGATAATGGATATTTAAAATAAAATGTAGTATAATACAATTGTTTGCAGAACTTCAGTCATTATGATGTGACTGATTTTTTGTGCAATTTTGAGGAATGAAAGGGTGGCATGGTAAGAAAATTTAAAGTCGGTCCTATATTTTTTGGACTTACCATATCGATATTTACAGCGTTTAATGCTTATGCAGGCAGTGACGGCTGGAAGTTGGAAAATAACAAATGGAAATATTATAAAGAGGATAAGGCACTTAAAGCCTGGCAGCGAATAAATAACAATTGGTATTTATTTAATGAAGACGGAAGTTTAAAAACAGGCTGGTATTTGGATGCTTCAAATAATTGGTATTTTTTGGACAGCAGTAAAACTTCAAATGAAGGAGTGCTTTTATCAGGTTGGAAGTGGATAGACGGATACTGTTATTATTTTGAAGGAACAGACAAGGCTACAGTTGGAAAGATGTATGCAAATACTGTCGTCCACGGATACATAATCGATGCTGCAGGTAGATGGGTGAATGAAAGCGGAAAGGCATATTATGAAGCCGGTAAAGGAATAAGTACAGATAATGCTTCATATAGCTCATCAAATACAGCAAAGAAAGCGGGTACTGTGGGAAGTTCGTCAGGATCAGGAAAAAGCGGAACATCAGGAAAGGGCGGCGGTTCAAGCAAGAGCGGAGACTCAGGAAAAGTAAGCGGATCAAATACCGGTGGAAACTTGGGAGGAAGCGGGTCCTCGGTAAAAGGCAGAGGTTCGTCAAACTCGGGAAAAAGTGAAAGCCCGGAAGGAAGCGGATACATAAGCCAAGGAAAAAGTACGAAAGAAGGCAAAGTATCAAACGGATCAGGTACCGGTAAAATAGGAAGTTCTCTAAAAAGTGATGATGCGGCTGTTTCAAATGGAAACAAGACCCCGGATATAAGTGTTTTGCCGGGTAACCTAAGCGATAAAGCCGATAAGATTAAAACAGGAAATTTAGTAGATGATGCAAATACTAAAATAAAGAAAAGTACCTCACAAAATTCTGGAGAGGGTAATTTAAGACCTGATGAAAGTACTGATGAAAACAACAATAAAAGTACTGAGTCAGATAAAGTAGAGAATAATGTAAGTCAGCCTGAAAATGTAAAATCAAACGACAGTCGTATGAAGCCTGCCACATCTTCCAATGCAGAAATAATAAAAGAAACCAAGGATAATAAGAAAACCGAACAGGAAAGAAAAAAGAGTATACAGGATAAGGCTGAAAGCATAAAAGAAGCGCTTATTACCGCAAAGAATGACAATGTTGTTCAGTACACCGATGAAGAAGGTGAAATAAGAACTGTTATCTGGGCAAAGGGTATAAATGCGCCGGTTATGGGAGTAGGCGGAGATTTTAGAAAAGAAGTTACACAGGGCGGTTTAGATACCTATGTAATCTATAAGGCTCCTTTTTCAAGCGGAGACGGATGGTATGATGTTAATAAGACAAGGAGCGGTGGAAATATTGATATAGATAAAAACCTTTGTTTCGCTGCGGCGGCATCAAATATGCTGCATTGGTGGTTTGATCAAAACAGTGAGAACGTTGACAATTACATAGAAAAAAACGGAGATATAATACGTGCCGGCAGACGACTCTCAGAACTGAAGAATTCTTTTGAAAGTCAGGAAGAGAGTAAAATATTTGAACTTTATAAGGTTTTGTACGGTTATAATGAGAGAGGTTTTTATTCGGATCTTTTAATGGATTTGTTTATAAACGGGTACAGACCTAAACTTAGCGGTGCAACAAACATAGAAAATGATAATCTGATTCCTGATAGTAACGGAGGATTTTTCTATGATATATTTAAAGGTGAGAAACTTACAGACCGCACTTATGGAGGCAACTATGAATCTTTAAGTGAAATCCTTAAAGAAGTGCTTGGAGACGGCGGTTTAGTCGGCTTATCTCATAAGGTATTTTCAAGAAATAATCATATAGTAACCCTATGGGGTGCCGAGTATGATTTAAACGGAAAGTTAAGAGCCGTATATGTCAGTGACTCGGATGATCAGGATGAAAGCAATGTCGGAATGAAACGCTATGAAATTCGAAATGTGGGCGGAATTGCAAAGTTATCCACAAATATTACTGATAAGTCGGCAGGTGCCGCTGTAGGATATCTGCATATACTCTACCTTGGAAGCAATCAGTGGAATAATTATTTCAAATAATATAAAGGTCTGAATCATATACAAGTAATCTTGTTATATTGATTCAGACCTTTTATTATATTATCTTTTTTATATTATTTTCCAGAATTTTATCAAGCGCCTCTGAGAAATGACCGTTTGAAACCAATACGTCAATGTCATTAAAATCTGATACCTTAAAAAATCCTACCGCTTCTTCCTTAGTATTGTCACATAAAAGCACGGTTTTATCGGCATTTTCTATCATACTCTTTTTTACAAGTCCCTGTGAGTCGTCTCCCTCAAAAATTCCCTTGGTACTTATCGCCTTACATGACATGAAGGCAAGCTCTGCATTAAAGTTTTTGATAAAGCTTGACGCGAATTCTCCTACAATTGAAAGGCTCTTGTGCTTTAATACGCCCGGACAAAGAAAGCATTTGAGGTTCTGAGCATTTGAAAGCTCATTTGCAATATTTATTCCGTTAGTAATGATAGTTATATTTTGTCTCAACTTCAACATAGGGGCCAATTGGCAAACTGTGGAGGATGAGTCAAGAAATATGACCATATCATCCTTTAAAAGCGGTGCGGCCTTACCTGCAATAATCTGCTTTTTGTCAAGATTTTCTATTCGTCTCATTCCGATAGGGCTTTCATTGGCGGACTTGACAATTACCGATACATAGCCGTGAGATCTCTTTATAGTGCCTTCTTCTTCAAGTGCAATCAAATCTCTTCTGACAGTTGAGCGTGAAGCATAGACACGTTTGCAAAGACTGTCTATGGTAGATATACCGTTGCACTTATTAAGTACATCCAATATCTGTTGTTTTCTTACATTTGAATCCATAAAATCCTCTTAATATGTCTTTTTATATTGATTGCATTAGAGAGCATGGCAATCAAAATATAGGTTTGAACAAAAAAGTTCATACATGAACATTATATCATAAAATAAAAAAAAGTATTCAAGAATATATCCATATATATATTTTTATTATTAAATATGATATATTCTAGTTAATGAAAAACATTTTCGGTAATACCTTAGGAAGATGAAAGTAGAACCAAAAGTTAGAAAAAATAAATTATTATATTAAAAATTTTTCTAACAAAGAGGCCATAACTGACAAATGATTGAAACAAACTTTCAAAGCATAGTTTAAGGCGATCTTGAAATTTTATTTTCACGGGGGTGTGAGTTTTCTAAAGTATTATCGACTTTATTATTGAAAGTTGGTGAAGTATGAACAAGGTATTGGCTTTCGATATGGGTGCGACTTCCATCAGAGGTATTGTTGGATATATTGCTGACGGAAAGCTCATCACTGAGGAAGTTATGAGAATGTCCCACAGTATAAAGAACAAAGACGGCAGGTTATATTGGGACTTCGATGCGATTTTGGACAAGATAGTAAATACAATCATCGAGAACAAGGATGTGTCCTGTATAGGTATTGATACATGGGGTGTAGACTTCGGTATGATTGACAAATACGGAGAGCTTATAGATACTCCTTTCTCATACAGAGATGAAAAATACTCTATAGGAAGAGAAGAAGCAAAGTCAAAGATAAGTGAGCTTGAGATATTCAAAAACAGCGGTAATCAGATAATGACTATAAACACCGTATTTCAACTTCTCACTCTGAAAAAGCTCAACCCTGATATATACGAAAAGGCTGACAAGCTGCTTATGATGCCGGATCTTATCTTCTATATGCTTACAGGCAAGAAGATAGGAGAGGAAACCATATGGTCAACTACAGGACTTTACGATATGGGCAAGAAAAAAGTTTCAGATACTATATTTGAAAAGCTTGAGCTTAAAAAGAGTCTGGTTCCTGAGATTGTAAAGGCTACAGAGGTAGTGGGAAATACAAAAGATTCAAGGATAGAAGTGTTAAAGAGTTTGAATATAGATGTGATTCCTGTTTGTACACATGATACTGCAAGTGCACTTCTTATGACGGATTCTTTCCTTGATGAAGACAGTATGTTCTTAAGTTGTGGAACATGGTCACTGATAGGCAGTGCGGTAGATAAATGTATCATAACCGATGAGGCATATGAGAACAATCTTACAAACGAGCTGGGATTTGATTCAAAGCCGATGTTCTTTAAGAATATCACAGGTCTTTATCTGCTTGAAAAGTATAAGTCACAGCTTGAAAAGAAGCTTGGAAGAAAAATTTCATTTAATGAAATAAGTGCTTATGTAAACGGCTTGGACAAAAAGCTTCCGACTATAGATATGGATGTGGAGGTCTTTGCAAGAGAAAGTATCGATGTAAAGACTGAAATTGATAAATTCATTAAAAATAACGGAGAGAATATTCCGGAGGATGAATTTGACTATTTTGCGGTTATTTATGAGAGCATGGTAAATAAGTATATCGAAGTAAAAACCGATATTGAAAAGATTTTACATAAGAGTTTTAAAAGAATACATATCATCGGTGGAGGTGCCAAGTCAAGTGTACTTACATCAATGATTGCAAACAAAATGGGCGTAGCGGTAAAGGCGGGACCTTATGAGAGCTCAGCCCTCGGAAATATACTTCTTTCACTATTACATATGAAGGAAGTAAAGGATTTAAAAACAGGTATTGAATTGATCTTAGGATCATGTGAGATAAAAACAGTGGATTTCAAATAAGGAGGAAGTATGAAACATCCAAAAATCGGTATCAGACCTACAATTGACGGTAGATGGGGCGGCGTTAGAGAGTCGCTTGAAGAGCAAACAATGGGAATGGCAAAAAGAGCTGCAAAGCTTATAGAAGACAACTTAAGGTATCCTGACGGAGAGAAGGTGGAGGTTGTTATTTCACCTACAACTATCGGCGGAGGTGCCGAGGCGGCTGTTTGTGAAGAATATTTTGCAAATCAGAACGTAATCGGAACACTTACAGTTACACCTTGCTGGTGCTACGGAACAGAGACAATGGACTTAAACCCTAACACAATCAAAGCGGTTTGGGGATTTAACGGTACCGAGAGACCGGGAGCCGTTTATCTTGCAGCTGTTATGGCGGCATATGCACAGAGAGGACTTCCTGCATTCTCAATCTATGGAACGGAAGTTCAGGATAAGGATGATGAAAGTATCACTCCTGACGTTGCAAAGAAGATTTTGGACTTTGCAAGAGGTGCCGTATCTGTAGGAATTATGAAGAATCAGTCATATGTAAATATCGGTTCGGTTTCAATGGGTATTGCAGGCAGTGTTGTAAATGTAGACTTCTTACAGAAGTATCTCGGAATGAGAACGGAGTGGGTTGATATGACAGAGGTTCTTAGAAGAATCACACTTGGAATATATGATCCTGAGGAGTTTGAGAGAGCTTTTGCATGGGTAAAGGCAAACTGCAAAGAGGGATATGATACCAATGCCGGAAAGGACTTCCCTGAGATTATTAAGAAGTCAAGATATATTAAGGATGACGAGCAGTGGGCTTTTTGTGTAAAGCATGCAATGGTTGTAAGAGATATTCTTGAAGGAAATCCGAAGCTTGCAAAGCTTGGATGGCATGAGGAAGCACTTGGAAGAAACGGTCTTGCAGGCGGATTCCAGGGACAGAGAATGTGGACTGACTGGCTTCCTAACGCAGACTTTACAGAGGCTATTATGGCATCAGGATTTAACTGGAACGGTAAGAAGATGCCTACACCTTTTGCAACTGAGAATGATACATTAAACGGTATTGCAATGATGTTCGGATGGCTTTCTACAGGAAAGGCTCCTATATTCTCAGATGTAAGAACATACTGGTCACCTGAAGCAGTAAAGAGAGTTACAGGCAAAGAGCTTAGCGGATATGCTAAGAACGGTATCATCCACCTTATCAACTCAGGTGCAAGCTGTCTTGATGCAAGTGCGGCTGCAAAGGATGAGAACGGCAACGGAACCATGAAAGAGTGGTGGAATCTTACAGATGAGGATATCAAGGCTTGCTGTGATGCAACCGACTGGTGCAGAGCAAACTACGAGTACTTCAGAGGCGGCGGCTTCTCATCACACTTTAAGACAGCTGCAGAGATGCCTGTAACAATGATCAGAGTAAATATCGTAGAGGGCGTAGGACCTACACTTCAGGTAATAGAGGGTAATACTTGTGTACTTGAGAATGACGTTCACAAGACACTTGATGAGAGAACAGACAGAACATGGCCTACAACATGGTTCGCTCCTAAGATCGGAGTAGGTGCGGCAGACTCGGTATACAATGTTATGGCAAAGTGGGGTGCAAACCACGGCGCTACTGTAGAGGGTCATGTAGGAGACAGACTTCTTACACTTGCTTCAATGCTTAGAATTCCTGTAGCATTCCACAATGTAGAAGATGACAGAATATTCAGACCGCATTCATTTAACGGATTCGGTACAGCAGATTTAGAGGGACAGGACTACAGAGCATGTGCTTACTACGGTCCGCTTTATAAGTAAAAATTAAATACAGGAGGGCAGTACATGCCCTCTTTATAGTAAAGGGGAAAGATTATGTTGATGGAGAAGGAAAGACTGCTTTTAATAGAGTACGGAAAGAAATTGGTAAAAGCAGGTCTTACCAAAGGTACAGGCGGTAACTTAAGTATATTTGACAGAAAGAACGGACACGTGGCAATCACTCCTTCAGGAATAGATTTCTTTGAGATACAGCCTGAGGATATAGTTATTATAGATGTGGACGGCAATGTAATAGAAGGAAACAGAGTGCCTTCATCAGAGTGGGCAATGCATGTAATGCCTTATAAGTATAGAGATGATATTGATGCGGTTATTCATGCACATACAATGTATGCAACAGTTATGGCATGCTTAAGAGAGGATTTGCCTGCAACTCACTATATGATCGCTGTAGCCGGTGAGAATGTAAGAGTGGCTAAATATGCCACATACGGAAGCCCGGAATTAGCTAAGAACGCTTTTGAAGCTATGAAAGACAGAAAAGCCGTTATTTTGGCAAACCATGGAATACTTGCAGGTGCAAATGATCTGCTTAACGCATTCAATATAATAGAAGAAGTTGAGTACTGTGCCGAAGTTTATACAAAGGCAAAGGCAATCGGAGAGCCGGTGGTACTGCCTCATGAAGAGATGACTTTGATGGCTGAAAAGTTTAAAACATATGGTCAGAGGGTAAGCATAAAAGATAAATAGGAGGGAGATTTTATGTCAGCATTACTTACAATGAAAAATATAAAGAAATCTTTCTCAGGTGTTGCAGCACTGAAAAATGCCGAACTTGAACTTAATAAGAGTGAAGTCGTAGCGCTGATGGGTGAAAACGGTGCGGGAAAATCCACTCTTATGAAGATCCTAACCGGAATATATTCAAAAGATGAGGGTATTATAACCTTTGAAGGAAAAGAAGTTGAATATAAGTCGGTATCCGAATCGGAGGAGGCAGGTATTGCTATTGTTCATCAGGAACTTAATATGATGAACGATTTGACGGTAGCACAAAACCTCTTTATAGGTAAGGAAAGAAAAAAGGGCTTCTTTATAGATGATGCAAAGATGGCACAAGATGCCAAGGAGCTTTTTAGAAAGCTTAATGTAGATATAAATCCGAATGTAAAGATAGGAAATCTGACTGTAGGAAAGCAGCAGATGGTCGAGATTGCAAAGGCTATTTCAACCAATGCAAAGGTTATCGTGTTTGATGAGCCTACGGCAGCCCTTACAGACTCTGAGATTGAAGAACTTTTCAAGGTTATAAACGATCTTAAGGCTAAGGGTACGGGAATAATTTATATCTCACACAGAATGGACGAAATCAATGTTATCTCGGACAAGGTTATTGTTATGAGAGACGGAGAGTATGTCGGAACACTTGTTACAAAGGAATGCACGAAGGATGATATCATAAAGATGATGGTAGGAAGAACAGTCTTTATGGAGCCGAAAAGCAAGTCCGAGGTGGCAGAGGATGCGGAGGTGGTTTTAAAGTGTGAGAATCTCAACAGGGGAAAGTATGTAAAAAATGTCTCATTTGATCTGAAAAAAGGTGAAATACTCGGATTTTCAGGACTTATGGGTGCAGGAAGAACAGAAGTTGCCAGACTGATATTTGGAGCCGATCCTATGGATTCGGGAAAGATATTTATCCATGGTAAAGAAGTAAGTATCAAATCTACAAAGGATGCGGTAAACGCAGGTATAGGTTATTTGTCCGAGGACAGAAAGAGATTCGGTCTTCTTGTAGATAAATCTGTAGAAGAGAATACAACAATCGCTTCACTTGAAAAGTTCGCAAACGGTCTTTTCATAGACGGAGGCAAGGAAAAGACCGTCAGTGAAAAGTATGTTCAGGAACTTAAAACAAAGACACCTAATGTAAAGCAGATTATAAAGAAGCTTTCAGGCGGTAATCAGCAAAAGGTGGTTATAGCCAAGTGGCTGGTGAAGGATTCGGAGATACTTATATTTGATGAGCCTACAAGAGGTATAGATGTAGGCGCAAAGAGTGAAATATATGATTTGATGGAAAGATTGGTCAAGGAAGGTAAGTCCATTATAATGATTTCTTCAGAGTTGTCTGAGGTGCTCAGAATGAGCGACAGAGTCATTGTAATGTGTGAAGGCAGAATAACAGGATGCCTTGATATATCAGAGGCCAGTCAGGAGGGAATCATGACATGTGCAACAAATAGACAGGGGGCAAAATAATGAACCTAAAAAAGATTTTTTCAAATCAGCAGGCGGTTGTTATCGCTGCACTGGTATTGATATGTATAGTTTTTTCATTACTGACAAACAAGTTCTTACAACCTACAACATTTACAAACATTTCAAAGTCGGCATACTATGTAGCGTTTATGGCAATCGGAGTTACATTCGTTATCGCTACAGGAGGTATTGATCTTTCAATAGGTACGGTTGCCATATGCTCGGCACTTATAGGCGGAACCTTTATGGAAAAGGGCGTACCTATGTTTGTAGTTATACTTATAATGCTTTTAGTAGGCGGAATCTTCGGACTTATAAACGGTATCTTGGTATCACACTTTGAGTTGCCGGCATTTATCGCCACACTGGGAACCATGATGGTATCAAGAGGTCTCGGATCGATAGTATCACAGACAAAGACAATCTCATTCCCACAGGGAACCAGCGCAGGTGCATGGTTCAGAGAGATATTTATGGTAACAAAAGACGGCGGAGTGTTACCTAAGAATTTCCCTACAGGTTTTATACTTTTAGCAGTATGTGCCGTTGTAATGGCAATAGTACTTAACAAGACAAGACTTGGAAGATATATACTTTCAATAGGTTCAAACAAGGAAGCTACAAGACTTTCAGGTATAGATGTAAAGAAATATGAGACTTTGGCATATGTGTTCTCAGGATTGTTCGCAGCACTTGCAGGACTTGCATATGTAGCGGTATTCTCAACAGCACAGCCTAACACAGGTAACGGATTTGAGCTTGATGCTATCGCAGGAGTAGTTATCGGCGGTACATCACTTTCAGGCGGTGTAGGTTCAATAGTCGGAACAATTATCGGTGTATTTATTATGACGGTACTTAAAATCGGTTTTCCGTATATCGGAGTACAGTCACACTATCAGCTCTTCATCACAGGAATCATATTGGTATTCGCTGTGTATATGGATATCTTAAATAGAAAAAGAAAGGGTTAATAAGGAGGAAATTATGAAGAAGAGAATTTTGGCAGTTGCAGTAGCAGGTTTGATGGCAATGTCACTTGCGGCATGTGGAGGTAGTTCAGGAAGCGGTTCAAGTGAGGCTGATAAGACAACAGCAGCGGCAGACAGCTCACAGGCAGACGCATCAAAGACAGACGGTGCAGGCGGAAAGAAGATCAATGTGATCGCAAAAGGATTCCAGCATCAGTTCTGGAAGGCGGTAGAAAAGGGAGCAATGCAGGCAGGTAGTGAATTAGGTGCAGAGGTAACTTTCCAGGGTCCTGATAACGAGTCGGCTATTGCACAGCAGATTGAGTATCTGGATGCCGCAATTGCACAAAAGCCGGCAGCTATATGTTTTGCTGCACTTGATACACAGGCAAGTCTCGGTTCAATCCAGACAGCAATGGATGCAGGTATTCCTATCATCGGTTTTGACTCAGGTGTTCCTGATGCACCGGAAGGAGCTATCAAGGCAAATGCATCTACAAACAACTTGGAAGCAGGAAAATTGGCAGCTGATGAGACATATAAGCTTATCAAGGACAAGATTGACGGCGCTTCAGGTACGGTAAGAATCGGTGTTGTTGCACAGGAATCAAACTCACAGTCAATCGTTGAGAGAACAAAGGGATTTGTGGAGGAGATGAAGAAGAACATCGGAGAAGATAAGGTTTCTGTAGAGGGACATGACAGCTTAAAGGCTGAAAAGTCAGGTGCTCCTGTAGTTATCGATGTAGGTATCCCGGCAGAGGTAAAGGATGCAGATGCAGCGGCAGTAGCATCTGCAATCTTAGAGAAGTCTGACCTTATCGCAATCTATGGTTCAAACGAGTTTGCAGCAAACGCAATCATCACAGCTAATGAAGGTCTTGATAAGATCGGTGACGGCAAAGTTACAGCAGTAGGATTCGATGCAGGTAAGAAGCAGCTTCAGGCAATCAAAGACGGTTTATTTGCAGGTAGTGTAACACAGGATCCTGTTCAAATCGGATATAAGGCTGTAGAGCTTGCAGTTAAGGCTGCAAACGGCGAGAGCGTATCAGACGTTGATACAGGTGCTTTATGGTATACAAAGGATAACATGGAAGATCCTAAGATTGCTCCTTGTCTTTATGAATAGAGGCAATTATGCTTAAAGGTATACCTAAGATAATTTCACCAAAACTTTTGAAATACCTTTGTGAAATGGGCCACTCTGACAGATTGGTAATAGCAGACGGCAATTTCCCCACACATAGTGTGGGGAAAAATGCCCATATCATAAGGATGGACGGTCACGGTGTATGTGAGATACTTGATGCCATACTTAAGCTTTTCCCGCTTGATACCTATGATGAGCATCCGGTAAGAATAATGGAAAAGGTGCCGGGAGACACTGTCGAGACACCTATTTGGGACGAGTTTGAAAAGATAGTATCACAGTATGATACAAGAAAAGATATCATAGGCGGAATCGAGAGATTTCAGTTCTATGAGGAAGCAAGAAAGGCATATTTAATAATTGCCACATCTGAAGAAGCACTTTACGGCAACATAATGTTACAAAAGGGCGTTGTATAACAAATTAGGGGGATTCATTATGGCTAACAAAATTGTATTAAATGAGACATCTTATCATGGAAAGGGTGCAATCTTAAATGTTACTGCAGAGGCAAAGCTTCGCGGATTTAAGAAAGCATTTATCTGTTCGGATCCTGATCTTGTTAAGTTTAATGTGACAAAGAAAGTTACTGATTTACTTGATAAAGAGGGGCTTGAGTATGAATTGTATTCCAATATTAAGGCAAATCCTACTATTGAGAATGTTCAAACCGGAGTTGAGGCTTTCAAAAAATCCGGAGCCGACTATATAATAGCTATTGGTGGAGGTTCATCTATGGATACCTCAAAGGCTATCGGTATAATTATTGCAAATCCTGAGTTTGAGGATGTAAGAAGTCTTGAGGGACTTTCACCTACAAAGCACCCGAGCGTTCCGATATTTGCAATACCTACAACAGCAGGTACCGCGGCAGAGGTTACTATAAATTATGTTATCACAGATGTTGAGAAGAAAAGAAAGTTTGTCTGTGTAGATGCACATGATATTCCTGTAGTGGCATTCGTAGATCCTGATATGATGTCAAGTATGCCTAAAGGACTTACAGCATCAACAGGTATGGATGCACTTACACATGCTATCGAGGGATACACCACAAAGGGTGCAAATGTTATAACAGATATGTTCAACCTTAAGGCTATTGAGCTTATTGCAAAGTCACTTCGCGGTGCGGTAGAAAATACCACCGAGGGAAGAGAGGGCATGGCTGTAGGACAGTACCTTACAGGAATGGGATTTTCTAACTGCGGACTTGGAATAGTTCATTCAATGGCACACGGACTTGGAGCATTGTATGATACACCTCACGGTGTGGCAAACGCTATCATTCTTCCTACAGTTATGGAATACAATGCCGATGCGGTAGGCGAGAAGTTAAGAGATGTGGCTAAGGCTATGGGCGTTGAGGGCACAGAGAACATGAGCGAAGCCGAGTACAAAAAAGCGGCTGTTGATGCGGTAAAGAAGCTTTCTGAAGATGTAGGCATTCCGAAGGATTTGAAAGAGATCGTAAAACCTGAGGATGTAGACTTCTTGTCACAGTCAGCCATGGATGATGCCTGCAGACCGGGCAATCCAAGAGATCCGAAGTTTGAGGAGATCAAGGAATTATTCTTAAGCTTGATGTAAAATTGATACCTTCTATATTATTTTAATAAAAGGGTGTATACTTACCTTAGGGTGAGTATATGCCCTTTGTGCTTTACTTACTAAATTTTTATTTACAAATTCGGTCAAATAAAGTGTAAGCATAGCACCGGTCAAAAATTTTTCCTGGCTTTGTGAAAAATAATGTAGTACTGAAAATTTAAATAAATGGAGAAAACTAAATGGAAGTTATAGAAACTCCGTGGAATCGACTAGGTAAATTTATAGAGCTGGGATTTGGAATTCCATTTTTTATATTAGGGTTATTTTGGTTTTTTCAAGATAGAAGTGTTGCATTTTTGTACAATGGTGTTCTATGGATTGTGGTTGGTTTAATATTGCTATTAAAGGCAAAAATTGATAAATATAAATTTAAAATATTGGAAAAAGAAGGCTTGTGTTATGAATGTTTTGTTACCGGAGTCATTCTGATAAATATGATTAGAATCGGCAATTATCTTACAGCCCGAATTAAATATACGTACAACAGTGAACAGTCTGAAATCAACGATATAAGCGGTTGTTACTTGCTTTCTCCATGGGATAGAGTAGAGAACTTGAGTGCAAGAATTTATATAAAAAAGAATAATAATAGACAAAGGATACTTATTTTATTTAGAAACAAAGATATTTTTAAAGTATGAAGTATTATTTTTAAAAAAAATAATGTAATATTATTGTGTCAGGAGATTACCGCCATATTTATTTAATTAAATATAGTGAGTTAGTCGTGCTTGCACTGAAAGATGTCATAAGAAAAAAATATATATACTTAAATATAAAATGGAGATTATATGGAAAAGTTTAATAAAAGATGTCCATATTGTGGAAAGATTATGGAAAGGGGAGAAATTCCCAGAGGTGGAGGGGATTCACCTCATGATATCAATTGGATTCCTGAACACGAAAAAGGTAAATGGTATGAGGAGTTATTATATTTCTTTTCTCAGGAAGATGAAGATAAAGTAATAGAATTGACGAGTAAGTATTATCCAACAATTTGGGATGAGAAGAGGTGTATAGCCTACCTTTGCAGGGAGTGCAAAATAATAATAATTGATATTTAACAGTAAGAAGGATTTATATAAGACAACTGACTACCGGTATAATATATCATATATTTATCAGATTATTATGAAAGGGGGATTATGGTAAGTTATTATAAGAAATGCCCTTATTGTGGCAGAGCAATGGAAAAGGGGAGTATACCTCCGGGAAGATATTCGCTTAAGTGGAAGAGTGATTATGAAAACAGAAGCAGTTTAAACTATATGTTCAATTTTGATAAAAGGGATGTAAAACTGTCTTCTGTTTGGGGTGAAATATGTTGTACCGCCTATCTTTGCAGAGTTTGCAGGAAGATAATAATTGATGTATGACTTTAATATAGCTGTTTTAATACAGCTATTTTTTATATTTATTGACAATGAAAATATATGGTGATAATATATATATCAGGTGACATGGTGTCACTTGACAAGTTTATTTTAAGGCAACCGAGGTTGCCTATATTTTTAAAAACAAAGTGACAGGGTGTCATTAAATAAGGAGGAGATTGTGCCAAGTGCGAGATTTGATAATTTAGCGGAAGAGAAAAAAGAAAAGATAATAGAGGCCGCAATAGAGGAATTTGTGGAAAAGGGATATGAAAGAGCTTCTATAAACAGCATTATAAAAATGGCAAATATATCCAGGGGCAGCTTTTATACATATTTTGAAGATAAGGATGATGTTTTAAGTTATATAATAAATTCTTTTACAGCTAAATCCACAGAGTTTATTATAAGTACTTTAAAAGAATCAGATGGAGATATCATAAAAATGATGATAAGGTTATATGATGTGCATATTAAGTTTAAAAAAGAGCATCCAGAATCAATTTTATCTTTATTTAATGCAATGGCTGAAAGAGTATTTTCTTTAAAAAGAGCATATTCAGACAAGGAGATCATAGGTCATGACTTCTTTAAAAGTAAAGCCGGAGAAAGGTTGTGTGAGTTATTATGGGAAAACAGCAATGAACATTTTAAAAAATATAACAGGCGAAAATTCACATCATTGACAAAACTTATATTTACAGTTGCATTTAGATCAGTAATTAGAGCGGAAATATGCGATGAAATAACAGCAAGAGAGCAGATGGTGGAATGGTTCGGCTTTATAAGAAACGGTATTTGATGAAAGGATAATATATGAAAGTAGGTAGAATTGTGGCCATTGTACTTGGTATTGCAGTAGTAGGGTATGTAGGTTATCGATTTGCAACTCCGAAAAAAGAGGTGGTAACAGATACAAGACCGAGTGTAAGAACTCTGAATCCTTCAAATAGGGATATAGCAGTGTATACGGAACAGATAGGGACAATAGAACCTGCAAGGAGCACCTCCGTATTTCCGAAGATGGCTGGAGAAGTATTAAGTGTGAATTTCAATGCGGGAGATACGGTGAAATCAGGAGATGTGCTTGCAACCATCAATTCCGATGCACTTACATCTCTAAAGATTCAGGTGGATGCGGCAAAGGTAAGTATGGATGATACCGCCACCGCTCTTTCAAGGACTCAGGCACTTGCAGATACGGGTGCGGTGGCTGAGCAGGCACTTGAACAGGCAAACTCGGCAGCTACAAGTGCAAGATTAAAATATGAGGCGGCAAAGTCACAGTATGATCTTCAGGCGTCATATACAAGTATAAAGGCACCGGTTTCAGGTATAATAGAAACTAAAAGTGTAGAAGTCCATGATATGGTTGCAGGCAGTGCTCCTATTGCGGTGATATCGTCAAATGACGGAAAAGAAGTAAAATTCGCAGCGACAAGTGAGGTACAAAGAGTTTTAAAACCTGGAGATGAAATAAAAGTAAGCTATGACAAAACGGATTATCAGGGGAATATAACTGAGATTTCAAATGTCGTGTCGACAGCAACAGGATTATATGAGGCAAAGGCAAGCCTGGATGATGCCGCCGCATTGCAGACCGGAACAAAGGTTAAACTTACGCTGCTTAAGGATAGAGAGACCGATGCACTTACAATACCTATATCCGCAGTGCTTTATTCGGGGAATGATGCATTTGTATATGTATATGAAGATGGGAAGGCGATAAAAAAAGACATTACTGCAGGTATATATGACAGTGAGTATATTGTGGTAAAAGAGGGATTAAGTTCTTCGGACAATGTGATATCCACATGGAGTAATGAGATGTATGACGGTGCCGAGGTGGTAATTTCAGATGACAGTTCAATGGATATGCAAACAAGCCAAAGCGACAGTGCTAAAGAATCCGAGACTACAGGCACTGAGACTGAAAGTGCCGAGACCGGCGATTCTGCCGGCAATAATTAGGAGGTCATATGATAGGATTAACGAAATTTTCTCTAAAAAGACCTGTTACTCTTATTTTAGCACTTGTAACGGTTTTGTTTTTCGGTCTGCGTTCAGTAATGTCGTCACCTGTAGAATTGACGCCCGATATGGATTTTCCTATGATGGTTGTGACCACGGTATATGCGGGAGCTTCGCCGGCGGATGTGGATGAACTTATATCAAAGAAAATAGAAGCACAAGTGTCGACTCTTAGCGGTATAAAAGTTGTCAAAATGAATTCCAGAGAAAATGTATCGGTTATTTTATTGAGATATGAATTCGGCACAAATATGGACAAAGCATATATAAATTTAAAGAAAGCTTTAGACTCGGTAAAAGGGAGTTTGCCTGAGGATGCGGATGAGCCGAACATATTGGAAATAAATATGAACTCACAGGCGGATATGGAACTCAGTATTGCAGGAGGAACAAATGAAAATCTGTATGACTATGTCAATTCAAATATTGTGCCGGAGCTTGAGAAAATATCCTCGGTAGGTGAAGTTTCAGTATCGGGAGGTCAGGCAAGCTACATAAGAATAGAACTGATTCCTGAAAAACTCTCACAATACAATCTGACTATGTCATCTGTAGGTGATATTGTAAAGAATGCGGATTTTACTACTCCTACAGGGAGTACGGATTATGGAAGACAATCTCTTAGTGTGAGTATAGGTGCAGATTACAAGGATATTGAAAAGCTGAAAAATATAGTAATACCGTTAAAATCAGGGGATGTAATACATTTGTCGGATGTGGCAAATGTATATAATACTTTGGAGAAAAAAAATTCACTCAGCAGGTACAATGGAAAAGATGTTGTATCGGTATCACTTACAAAAAGACAGTCATCTACAGCAGTGGAAATGTCCAATGAAGTGAAGAAAGTTATAGATGAATTGCAGTCCGGCAATAAAACCTTGACCATCACTACAATAACCGACAGTGCAAAAAATATAAAGGATTCCATCAGTGATGTTTTTCAAACATTGATAATGGCGGTAGTACTGTCAATGATAGTATTGTTCATTTTCTTTGGAGATATAAAGGCATCTCTTATAGTAGGAAGTTCAATCCCTATATCCGTAATGGTTGCACTCACACTGATGCGAGCGGCGGGATTTTCACTGAACCTTATATCTCTCGGTTCTTTGGTACTTGGTATAGGTATGATAGTGGATGCTTCAATAGTTGTATTGGAGAGCTGCTTTAGAGCAAAGGAAGATAAGAGTTTCTTTGATACTGCAATTGAGGGTACAAATATAGTGATTAACTCAATTGTGGGCTCGGTAGTCACAACATGCGTCGTATTCATACCTTTGGCACTTTTAAAGGGTTTGTCTGGACAGCTGTTTTCACAGCTTGGTTATACTATAGTATTTTGTATGGTATCCTCACTGTTCTCGGCAATAATGATAGTACCGCTGCTGTATTTTTTCTTCCATCCGAAAGAAAAGACGGACTCTATTGCAAGTAAGGCACTTATGCATCTTCAAAACAGTTACAGAAACATGGTTAAACGAATTTTACCGAGGAAATTCAGTGTAATAGGAATATCTGTGGTTTTGCTGGTGATATCATTTATATTGGCAGTCAATGTGGGGATTGTGATGATGCCAGATTCGGACGAAGGACAGATAGCCATAAGTGCAAGCACGGCACCGGGACTTGATATAGATGATGTTGACAGGATTTCAAAGCAGATAGAAGACTTTGTATCGGCGGATAAGGATGTGGAAAGTTATCAAATGACATATGGTTCTTCAAATACCTTTAGAGGAAGCTCAGGGATATCAATAACGGCATATCTGAAGAAGAAAAGAAGCAGAAGTACAAAAAAGGTCATTGAAGAGTGGCAGTCAAAACTTACTAAAATGCCGGACACTTCCATATCAATAAAAAATCAATCAAATACTTCAAGCAGTATTTCAAACAGCGGTGTAGAAATAGATCTTGAAAGTACGGATTATGAAACTGTAAAAAAAGCCGCCGACGATATAGTGATGAAGATGCATTCGCTTGATTATCTGTTAAACATACATTCAAGTGCGGAGAATGCCGCTCCCATAGTAAAGGTCAAGGTGGATCCGGTACAGGCTGAAGCCATAGGTATGACACCGAGAAGTATTGCAGGTATTGTTTATCAGACTTTGACGGATACCGAGCTTATGAAATATTCATCGGGAGATTCAACCATTACCGTAAAGATGAATTATCCGGACAATCAATATGATACGATTGACAAGATAGACAGTATAATGATACCGAGTGTGACGGGAACACAAACTCCGCTGTCAGATATTGCCGAGGTTGTCTTTGAGGACAGTGCGGTTACTATGACCAGAGAAGACAAAAAGTATCAGGTTGCCATAACGGCGGATAAGGTGGAAGGATATAAAGGAGATGCGTCCAAAGAAGCGGATGCGTTTGTAGACGGAATCGGTCTTCCAAAAGGTGTTAAAAGGGCTGTTAATTCCTACAATGAAATGATGAATGATGAGATGAGTGCTTTGTTGAATGCAGTGCTTACAGCCATATTCTTAGTGTTCATAGTGATGGCAATGCAGTTTGAATCACCGAGATTTTCACTGATGGTAATGTTTACCATTCCGTTTTCTTTGATAGGTGCATTTGGACTTCTTTGGGCATTCAATGTGCCTATAAGTATGGTATCAATGCTCGGCTTCCTTATGATGGTAGGTACTGTTGTAAACAACGGTATTTTGTATGTGGATACCGTAAACCAGTATAAAACACATATGCCTCTTGATGTTGCCTTGATAGAAGCAGGTGCCACAAGAATAAGACCTATACTTTTGACTACGCTCACTACGGTTATCTCTATGATTCCTATGGCACTTGGCTATGGTAATGATATGTTACAAGGATTGGCATTAGTTAATGTGGGAGGACTTATAGCATCAACATTATTATCATTGCTTTTACTGCCTACATTGTATAAAATGATTGATAAGGCAGGAAGAAGAGCAACAGGAGAAAGTTTAACGGAAGGATTGGATATAGACTGATGAATAAAAATAGAAAAATAAAAACTATGTTGGTACTTGCACTTGCAGGAAGTATAACAGCATCAATACCGGTATTTGCAAGAGAACCGAGATTTTCAAGAAGCGATGAAGAGTGGGCTACACTTGAAGACAATAATCTTGAGTATGGCGAGATAGAAGATCTGATAGCGGAATACAATGCCACAGTTCGTTCAAATGAAGTGGCTTTGGCAAAGTTTAAAAGAGACTATGGCAGAACAAATACAGAAATATCAGATAAGTACAGAGAAAATGCACAAGAGATTTTAGATAATCTGGATGACCCGGATCCAAGTGATCCGACATATGTTGCAATGCTCTCAAGTGTGGCAACTGCAAGAGCGACAGCACAAAATCTCCTCTCAAGTGCAGATTCGACATTGGAAGATGCGGACATTATAAGACTTGGGTATGAACAGGCGGAAAAGACTTTAGCACAGACTGCCACTACAAATATGATTTCTTATAAATCAGGTCAAATAGCAATAGAGGTGGCAAAGGGCAATCTTGAACTTGCAAATATTGCATTAAATACGGCAAATGCAAAGTTAAATGCCGGAACAGGTACAAATATAGATGTACTTAATGCAAGGGAAAAAGTACTTAACGCACAGAATGCTGTGAACAAGGCGATATCCGATAACAATACAATACTTAAGAAGCTGCAGGTAATGACAGGATGGAGCTATAATGCCACACCGAATGTAGGAGATATACCGGCGCCTGATATGAACAGAGTATTTGATCCGAGTGCGGATTTACAAAAAGCATTGGAAAATAACTATACACTGAGAATAAATGAAAAGAAATTGGAAAATGCAAGCGCAGACTCGGACAAGAAAAGTTTGAAGCTGGCTATAGAAGATAATAAGAAAAATATAGCAACAGCTCTTACAGTGGCGGCACAAAATATTGCATCTGCAAAGGAAAGCTATAACTATGCAAACACCTTTGCAAATTTTCAAGAGACTAATCTGGCTACTGCAAATCAGAGATTTTCACTTGGAATGATAAGTAAGTTTGAACTTGATACACAAAGGGTAACAACGGATAATGCAAAAAGAGCATTGGAGCAGAGCAGATATGCTATAAATCAGGCAATAGCAAACTATGATTGGGCACTAAAAGGACTTGCATCAACATCATAAGGAGGCTTATAAATGAAAAACAAAATAATAGTTTTGTCACTTTGTATGGCACTTGCTACACCTGTGACATCACTTGCATATGTGAAAAGTCCGGGGAATCCTTCAGAGGTGGGAAAGACACAGGCGGAGTTAAACGGCTACAGTGAAGAGACTTGGGCAAAACTTATGGACAATACTTTGGAATATAGTGAGATAGAGGACTTGGTGAAAAATTTCAACGTAAATATTTCCTCTGCATGGAGTAAGTTTAATGACAATGTAAACAGCTTAAATATTGCACTTGACACTTTAAGGTCTGCAAAAAGAGAAATGAGCAGTGAGGCGACTGCCGCAATGAATGACGGTGATATTGTAAATACAATGTTATATAAGGCACAGGGCAAGGGTCTTGGAATGAGTATACAGGCAATGGGTACCGCCAAGGATAAGCTGTCAAGGCAGATAACAGCTGCCAACGCTCCTATAAGGAATGCACAAGACCAAGTTGTGGCAGGTGTTGAAGCACTTATGATTGGCTATAAGAATATAGAAAATCAGGAGAAGATACTTGACAGTATGATAAATATGTATGAGGAGGCGCTAAGAGTTACAAATCAGACCGGAAGTTTGGGATTGTCAACCAATGCGGATATTATAAAGGCTCAAAGCGACCTGACAAATGCAAGGGCAAATCTTTTGAATCTGAAGACGAATAAGGATAAGCTTTATCGTACCCTTATAACTATGTGCGGTTGGTCTCCTGATGCTGTCGTCACCGTTGCGGATATACCTGATGTAAGTGATGACGATATAAATAAGCTAAATCCAAGTGTGGATATAAATACAGCCATCGGAAACAATGCAACACTTATAAAGAACAGACATAATACATCTTCAAAGTCAAGTTCATTTGTGGATGCCAAGCTGTATCAGTCAAGTCAGGATGAGGATATACTGAGAGCAAATATAAACGAGCTTTACAATAATATAATCACAGATAAGGGCAATCTTGCAGCGGCAAATGCCGGATTGGAGGCATCTAAGGTTACACAGAATGCACTTGATACACAAAAAAGCCTGGGTATGATCTCAACGGCACAGTATCTTGGAGGCAGGCTTTCAGTTTTACAAAAGCAGGCAGAGTTTGAGAGTGCAAGACTTCAACTTAATACCGACTATAACGCATATATGCAGGCATTAGCCGGAAATATTGCTATAGAGTAATGCTTAAAATGTATCAAAAACATAATAAATATTAAGATAAAATAAATTGTAAAAATATTTGTATTTGATATAATTGACTAAATCAGATTTGATTGCGGTTAATAGTTCAATGAAGGATTACATATATTGAGGAGGTGTCAAAATGGGATTTTTTGATCAATTAGGTGATGTTGCAAAGAATATCGGTAAGTCTGCAGGTGATTTTGCAAAGCAGGTAGGTGATAAGACAAACGACGCTTTGGAGATCAGCAAGCTCAATACAAAGATTTCAGCAGAGAATGCGGAGATTGAGAAAGAAAAGAAGAAATTAAGCAATGCACTTTTTGAAAGATTTGCAAGAGGTGAGGAAGTTCCTGAAGAGGTTAAGGAATTTTGTGATAATATAAAGTCACATCTGTTAAATATAGACGGCTTTAAAGAAGAGATAGAAAAAGTAAAAGATGCCGCAGCAGAAAGAGCAACTAACCTTAAAGAAGAAGTTAATGACAAGGTTGATGACTTAAAGGATGCTGCAAGTGATGTTAAGGATCATGCAGAGGACTTTGCAGAAGATGTAAAGGATGCAGCCTATAATGTTGTAGATGAAGTAAAAGATCATGTTGAAGATGCAAAAGATGCGGTTCATGATGCTGTAGATAATATCAAGGAAGATAACAACTAAAATATTGATATTTTTATGAAAATTCTTTAAAATAAAAGGAGTAAAACTGAAGAGGTTTTGCTCCTTTTTAGCATAAGATACAATGAGTGTCTTATAGAGAAACTTTATAATTAAGAGGATTTATTTGCTCGGAATAAACATTTTGGAGGTTTTTTGTGAAAAAAAGATTATTGGCGATAATGGCATGTGCCGTATTGGCACTTTCAGCCTGTGGAAAAGCAAATGTAAAAGAGAGCAGCAGTGCAAGTGGCAGCGATCAGACAACGGTAGTTCAAAGTTCTGAAAACGAGGAGAGCCTCGGTACTATAAAACTTGGAGGACTTAAGGGACCTACAAGTATG
The DNA here is from genome assembly GCF_057250505.1 of Lachnoanaerobaculum sp. Classification (NCBI taxonomy): domain Bacteria; kingdom Bacillati; phylum Bacillota; class Clostridia; order Lachnospirales; family Lachnospiraceae; genus Lachnoanaerobaculum; species Lachnoanaerobaculum sp. Next base: position 59,514 of record NZ_DBHIEQ010000014.1, read on the forward strand.
GGAATGGTCAAGCTCTTAGACGATGCGAAGAAAGGCAGCCTTTCATACAGCGTATCCTTTGATATGGAAGATGCACCTGATGTTATGGCGCCTAAGCTTTTAAACGGTGAGGTGGACATTGCCGCATTACCTGTAAATATGGGTTCGGTACTTTTCAATAAATCTGACGGTAAGGTGGTAATGCTTAATGCAAGCACACTCGGTATACTCTATATCCTTGAAAAGGGCGATCAGAATATAAAGAGTATAGAGGACCTTAAGGGTAAAACAATAACGGCACATGGTCAAGGTGCGACACCTGAATATTCACTTAGCTATATACTGTCTGCACACGGTATGGATATAAATAAGGATGTAACTATGGATTGGAAATCATCTGCGGACGAGGTATTGGCGGCAGTTGAGAATACAGACAATGCCGTAGTGATGCTTCCGCAGCCTTTTGTTACTGTGGCACAGACAAAGATGCCTGAGCTTAAGACGGTAATAGACCTTACAAAGGAGTGGGATGCTATAGGAACAGGCGGAAAGCTTATCACATCGGGAATATTTGTAAGAAGTGACTTATTGGAGTCAAACAAGGCACTTGTAGACGAATTTTTATCAAACTACACAGATTCTGTGAAATGGATAAATGAGAATGTGGAAGAAGCGTCCAAGCTTGTAGAAGAAAACGGTATTATCAAAGCATCTGTTGCAGCCAAGGCAATACCTTATTGCAACTTGGTTTCTATCACAGGTGATGAGATGAAAAAAGATGCCGAAGAATATTTAAAGACACTCTTTGATGCGGACCCGAAGTCTGTAGGCGGCGCATTGCCGGGAGAAGAGTTCTACTACACCGGAAAATAATATGAATAAAAATAAGTTACACAAGATTACAGCAGTGCTTTTTGCACTGCTGTTTTGGCAAATAGCGGCAATGATTCTTAACAGGTCATTTTTATTGTCCTCACCTATAGAGGTATTGAAGTCACTGCTTGAACTTGGACTTAGCGGTGTTTTTTGGACGGGGATGTGGAAAAGTGTATGCAAAATACTTTTGGGATTTTTATCAGGTGCCGGAGCAGGTATATTTCTTGCAGGGCTTTCATACAGATTTAAACTGTTTGAAGTCTACATTTCACCCTATGTTATGGTGATTAGATCCATACCTGTGGCGTCATTTGTAATCATCATGCTTATATGGCTTGGCGGCGGTGGACTCTCTTTATTTGTATGCTTTTTTATGGTGATGCCTATATTTTATGCCAATACATTGGAAGGATTAAAGTCTGTAGATTTGAAAATGCTTCAGATGGCAAAAGTATTTGAGATGAGTAATAATGCCAAACTTATATATATTTATCTGCCTGCACTTGAATCGTTTCTTTTGTCGGCAAGTGTGGCATCCATAGGTATTGCATTCAAGTCGGGTATTGCGGCGGAGGTAATAGGCAGACCCAAAGATACTCTCGGATTTTTTCTGTTTGATGCGAAGATGTATTTGGATACTTCAAAGGTATTTGCGATAACATTGACAGTCATCATATGCAGCGCGATATTTGAAAGACTGGCAGTGCTTATGATAAAGAGGTTTTTCTATATGATAAAGAGGGTTTATTGATGAGACTGAAAAATATATGTAAGAACTTTAAAGATGTGGAGGTCTTAAAGGACTTTAGTCTAAATGTGGATGAAGGTGAGCATATCGCAATTATGGGAAAGTCGGGGAAGGGAAAGACCACTGTATTGAATATTATAATGGGTTTTGAACTTCCGGACAGCGGTGAGATGGAAATTCCAAATGAGATTTCTGCAGTTTTTCAGGAGAACAGACTCAGCGAAGATTTCAGTGCGATTTCAAATGTATGCCTTATGAGTGCCGATAAAGAACGCTCAAATGAAATATTAAAAAAACTTGGAATAGACGGTACAAAAACGGTAAATACCATGAGTGGAGGCCAAAAAAGAAGAGTTGCACTTGCCAGGTGTCTTGTAAGAGATGCAGGGCTTTATATATTTGATGAGGCGATAAAGGGGCTTGATGAAAAGACAAAAGCTGTGGCTATGACTGTTATAAAAGAGTATACTGATGGAAAAAGTGCAATCTTTGTTACACATGATATAAATGAAGCAAAAGATTTTGCTGACAGAATAGTGGAGATTTAAGTATCTATGAAAATAAAGTTGGAAAAGTTATCGGAGCTTCATATAGAAGGTATAACTCTTTTTGAGGTTTCATATAAGTATGCACCTATATATGCAAAGAATTATTTTGCAAGAGCAAAGGATGAATTTGTTATTTACTGTATTGACAGTGAGAAAAATAAGGGCGTTTTGTGGTTAAAGAATAATGAATATAGGTTTATTCCAATAAATACTGAGGATAGAAATGCTAAACTGCTGCTTAATACGGATAACGGTATAATTTTAATCAGTAAAGATAAGGTTCTAAAAATTGAAGAGAACAGCGGATTATTTACTCACATAAATATAGAGAAATCTTGTATGGCTGAAAATATAACGGAGATTTCAACTTTGGGAGAGAACGGTATTTATCCTGTTATTTGTCGTGTAAGTATGGAGGTGATGGCTGCAAACAGCTTTACATTTTTTAAATATTATAAAGATGAAAATACTATAAAATTTGAAGACATATTACAGCCTGTATTTACGACAGAAAATACAATGAAAAAATTTTTTAATTCATTGTTTGAGGCGGACGGGCTTTATCATAAGATGGATTTTAAATATAACTATCCGCAAATCGGAAGTATGATGATAAAGGATGATGCTATATATGCGTTTTTAGAAGCTGATATTGTAAACCCGGCAGGACTTAGCACTTACAAGTATTATTGGTATGTGGAAATAACAAAAGACGGAGTTTATAAAAAGAAAATATGGGGAGCGGAAAGACTGGATAAACTGCAAGGGAAGCGCGGAGTGAGAGGAAAATTCAGTGCAGATAAGAAATATCTGATTTTATCCCCTATTTTTAAAACAGACGAATGGAAGGGTAAACAAAAATTACTGAGACTCTCAGATTCGGAGCTTTTGGATATCACATTGCCAAGAGGATACTCTAAATTCAGAGTACTGGATATTTTTGACGAACATGCATTTATCAGCGATGAGGTAGATAAGGTAGCACTTTGTAAAATGACGGAAGGGTAATATTTTGAATAATATAAAGAAAAAATATATTGTATATATTGTAGTTGCAACGATCATAGTATACACAACAGTCAGGTACTTCGGGACTGTAGAGAGTTATATATTAAGGGTGACAAATACATTAATGCCTTTTGTGGCAGGCGCAATGATGGCATATATTATAAATATTCTTATGGATTCATATGAAGATTTACTGTTGAAAAAATTTCATAATAAAAAAATCATAAGAATTGTATCAATAGTATTGTCAATATTTACATTTGTGTTGGTGATAGTACTGCTTCTTGGTCTTATTATTCCGCAGCTTGTAAAGATAATGTTTTCAATAATGTATACAAATCCAAGTGATATAAAAAAGATAATCGAAAGTATTAGTAAAAATAATATAGTGGACAAGATTGCCGATATAATGAATGTTGATATCAACAATATAGATATTTCAGGCTATGTCACAAAGCTTATACACAGTGTAATGTCAAGTGTAGGAAATATCCTTATGGGAGTGATAAGCGGAATATCGGGATTTTTCAATACTATAATATCTGTCTTTATGGCGGTGGTGTTTGCAATATATATACTTGTGGACAAGGAAAGAATTGCGTTGCAGGGTGATAAACTTTTAAGAGCCTTTTTACCGTCAAAGAGAGATTCGGTAATTGATGTATTGAGGATTTTTAATACAAGTTTCAGAAATTATTTTATCAGTCAGGTAAAAGAGGCGATAATACTTGGTGTACTACTCTATATTGTGATGATTATAGCAAGACTTCCATATGCTTCATCTATTTCGATATTGGTAGGGGTGACGGCACTGATACCTGTGATAGGAGCTTATGCCGGACTCTTTATCGGAGCACTTATGATAATTACAAAGTCCTTTTCAAGTATGATTATATTTATCATAGTACATACACTGGTACAGCAGTTTGAAAACAATATCATATACCCGAGAGTGGTGGGAAGCTCTGTAGGACTTCCGGGCATGTGGGTAATAGTTGCGGTAGCACTTGGAGGCAGTCTTTTCGGAATATTCGGAGTATTTGTTGCGGTTCCTGTGGCTGCAAGCCTTTACTTTATTTTAAAAAGAGAAACTCTTAAGAGGCTTTAATTAAGAGTATGTATTTTATGTTAAATCGGTGTTACATTTGCTTGATAAATCGGCTGTAAACCTTTATAATCTTACTTAGGGAGAGCGAGATATTATGTAATATATATCCTGAAAGCAGAGGGTTTTTATGCCAAATACAAAAAAAGACCATGAGTCTGATGAGAAAAATCCTTTTATAAAGCAGACTATTATAGAAGAGAAAAAAGATCAGCGTAAGAGGATTGTCTCGGCAGCTTGCCTTGCTGTTGTTTTTGGAATGGTTGCAGGCCCGACTACGGCGTTGACATCACATATTATAAACAAAAACATACTAAGCAAAAAGACAAAAACCACTATAGAGATTCCAAAGGAGGAGACAAGCCTTGAGGGAAGTGAGGAGGCGGAGTCTTCGGAGCCTGTAGAAGATATAGTGGCATCGGCTATAGAAAGTATAGACTTGAGTGAAAAGAACTTGGAACAGATGTATGCCGGTCTAAGCAAGGTTGCGGAAAATAAAGATAATACAATAGTGAAGATAAGTGCAATCACCACAAATACAGATTGGTTTGACAACACATTGCAAAATGAAAGCAGTTGCTCAGGAATTGCAGTAGCAAAGTCCGGTGATAATCTTATTGTATTGACTACAAATATGTCCATAGAGGGCGGTATTAGAGTAGGATTTTTTGACGGCAGCGTGAAAGAAGCAAGTGTACTTGGAACTGACAGCCTGACCAATCTTATGATACTTTCCGTGGATATCTCTTCTATGGGAGAGAAGGTCAAGAGTATAGAACCTATTGTACTAGGAAATTCATATCAGCTGAAGAAAGGTGCATTTATATTGGCTATAGGCAGTCCGGTGGGAGTGTCAAGAAGTCTTGATATCGGCAATGTGACCGCTATTGAAAAAAATGCAAGCTTTTTTGACGGATATGGCAGGGTAATATACTGTGACAAGCATTTAGACAACAGAGGTACGTTTTTGATAGATACATCAGGTGAGTTGGTAGGTGTGATTTCAAATTTGGACGGCGACAGCCCTATATCAATGGCATATGGTATATCGGATTTGAAGATGCTTATTGAAAATATGACAAACGGTGTGGGCTCCGCATATCTGGGAGTCCGTGCACTTGATATAGACAAGGATAAGGCACCCGAGGGGATGCCGAACGGAGTCTATGTAACAGAAGTAAGGGCAGATTCTCCGGCCTACAACATAGGTATACAATCAGGTGATATAATATCCATGATTGGTGACGAGGAAGTGAACTCTATTATAGGGTTTAAAAATATAATGGAAAAGCTGAAGCCAAACCAAGTGGTAAATATCAAAGTGAGCCGTTCCGGTAAAGATGGTTTTACAGAACTGAATTTTGAGACAACAATTGGTGCCAGGAGCTAGAAGGGTAGAAGATGAAATTTATTGAAAGCTTAAAAGAAGGAATGCATGTTTCAGAGGTTTATCTGTGCAAGACAAAGACAATTGCAATGTCAAAGACCGGCAAAGAGTATGCCAGTCTTAGCCTGCATGATAAGACAGGAAGCATTGACGCAAAGATATGGGATTTATATTCTCCGGGTATCTCTGATGTGGACGCTATGACATTTGTTGTAGTGGACGGTGACGTTACATCTTTTAACAATGTATTGCAACTTAAGGTGGCAAGAATAAGAGAAGCGGATGAGAAGGAGTATACACCGTCTGACTATGTACCGGTATCTAAAAAAGATATCGACAAGATGTTTGGTGAACTGAAAGATAAGATAAAGTCGGTAAAAAATCCGTTCCTAAATAAGCTTTTGACAGCAATCTTTATAGATGATTTTGAATTTCAGACTACCTTTAAGGCATCGTCTGCAGCAAAGACCGTACATCACGGATTCCTTGGCGGATTACTGGAGCACACTCTTGGAGTGGCGAAACTTTGTGAATATTTTTGCAATAACTATGAATCATTGAATCGTGATTTGCTTATAACATCGGCACTCTGTCATGATATAGGAAAGACCAGAGAACTGTCGGCATTCCCGGCAAACGATTATACTGACGAAGGTCAGCTTGTGGGACATATCGTAATAGGTGTTGAGATATTAAAAGCACATATCGACAAGATTCCGGGATTTCCGAAGAAGCTTTCAAATGAGCTGATACATTGTATACTGGCTCATCACGGAGAGCTTGAATACGGCTCACCTAAAAAGCCTGCGCTTATAGAAGCTTTGGCACTAAACTTAGCAGATAATGCGGATGCAAAGATGGAGACATTTATTGAGCTGTTGGCACAGGGACAGGACGGAGCTACAGGATGGCTTGGCTATAATAAATTGCTTGAAAGTAATTACAGAAAGACAAGTGTGTAATATAGGTGTATTCTACATTTTAATATATTTGTTCAATAGTCTGAACAGATACAAGGATTAATTGTAGAAGACATTATAACGGAGATATATGAAAACTGACAAAAATTACAAAAAAGGTGAAATGATAACAGTCGATATAACAGACTTTGGAGAAAATGGCGAAGGCATCGGAAAAACCGATGCCTTCACATGGTTTATAAAAGATACTGTTATCGGAGATAAAGTTACAGCAAAGGTGATGAAAACAAAGAAAAGCTACGGATATGCAAGACTTGACAGCATTATTAAGGAGAGCCCCGACAGAATAGAGGACATATGTCCGGTGGCAAGAAGTTGCGGCGGATGTACATTACAAAGCCTTGATTATAGGGCGGAACTTAGACTAAAGCAAAACAAAGTGGAAAATCACCTGAAAAGAATAGGCGGATTTGACCTGTCAAATGTAGAGATAGAAGAAATCATCGGTATGGAAGATCCGATAAGGTACAGAAACAAATCCCAATTCCCGTTCGGAAGAAAGAACGGCAAAAACATCACAGGATATTTTGCAGGCAGAACCCACAGCATTGTAGAATTTGACGACTGTATAATCGGTATCAAAGAAAATAAGACCGTACTGAAGACTGTGCTTGATTTTATGGAGAAGTATAGTGTGGATGCCTACAATGAGGAAGATACAAGCGGCATAATAAGACATATGCTTATCAGAAAGGGCTTTGCCACAGGCGAGCTGATGGTGTGCATAGTTATAAATGGAAATAATTTGCCATATAGTGATAAGCTTGTAGAGAGTTTATGTAGCGCACTTGGAAGTGATTTAAAATCCGTCTCCATCAATATAAACAAAAAGAATACCAATGTCATCTTGGGAGAAAAAACAGTTACTCTTTATGGAAACGACTATATAGAGGATTATATAGGAGATGTAAAGTTTAGAATATCGCCACAGTCATTCTATCAGGTAAATCCCGTGCAGACAAAGAAGCTATACTCTAAGGCCTTAGAGTATGCCGCACTGACCGGTGAAGAAACAGTCTGGGATATGTACTGCGGCATAGGAACGATTTCACTCTTCCTCGCAAAGTCCGCAAAGTTTGTCTACGGCGTGGAAATAGTAGACGCCGCCATACAAAATGCAAGAGAGAATGCAAAGCTTAACAATATAGAAAATGTGAAGTTCTTCGTAGGTAAGGCCGAAGAAGTCATCACAGGCGAATACGAAAACGGTAATATAAGAGATATAGATGTAATAGTGGTAGACCCGCCAAGAAAGGGACTTGATAAGCTCGCAATAGACACAATGCTAAAGCTCCTGCCAAAGAGAATAGTATATGTAAGCTGCGATTCCTCCACACTTGCAAGGGATTTAAAACTGCTGTGCGAGAAGGAATATGAGCTAAAGAAACTTACGGTGGTGGATCAGTTTGCACGGAGTTATCATACGGAGAGTGTAGTGGTGATGGAGAGGGAATTATAAATAGGAGTTTATGAATTTTATGAAGTACAGTGGCAGAGATAGGTTTAAAATACTTGTTGCAGATTTTGTTATTAACAGATTAGGAGAAATTTATAATAATAATTTTTTTTATTATAAGATTTTTGGACGCTTTAAAAGCAATAAAGAATTCTTTCTATTTTTAGAAGAAAGAGGTAAACATTATCTTGATAGATTAATTAAAACTCCAAATTTTACAAATCATGAGATTTGCCATGAAATGTTTAATAATGCATTTCGAGGCAAATCCAGAATGTTTATTCGAATGCAAGATTTAAGCAAATATAGTCCATTTAAAGAAAATGATGGAGATAGCTTAAATAATAGTGAAGAAGTAGTTACTTTATATTGCTCATTATTGACTCTTGAGATGCTTTCTTATGATGGCTTGATGTTTAGCGCGATGAGGGACACAGAAGATGAAGACTATAAAAATGCTGCTATCAAACATTATCGGCCTTATTTGTTCGGTTTTGTTGCAGAAATCAATCGAAATAAATACGAAGAAATAAAAAAGTTGCAAAAAAAATTAATTAAAGATGAGAAGATTGGACTAAATACCAAAGGAAGTGAAAATCCGTATATTTGGATGGAATGTAAATTGAATACTTATATTCCGGATAATATTAATATTAGTGGGTATATTCTTCAAAGTGCAAGTAATATAGAAAAAATAAGGGCAGATGTAACTATAATTGAGAACTATGATACTCCTTGGTCTCATGACGAGCTAATAAAAGATATTTTGGATACATATGATATCAGTAGTTCATGCTATATAGATGATGATAAATTTATTCAAATGATTGAAAATGACATTGGAAATAAAATGATCAAATTTATTGATGTATATAAAACAGGTAATAGTAACTGTATTTTTGTAAATAATGTTAATGGAGGTTTTTTCTATGATATAGGTTTTAATTGTAAACACAAAAGTGACGAATTGCTATCAGGAAAAAGTTATAATTATATTTCAACAATGAAAGAAATAATAAAAAACACACCATCCTTTTTTATACTATCTCACTGGCACACAGACCATTTTGTAGGTATTTATTCAGCTAAAAAAGACTATTTTGACAAAGATTGGTTTGCTCCCGACTGTTATGATGCACGTGTTGGGGTAAAAAGATTAGCTAAATACCTTGATTTAAAAAATAGATTATTTCTTGTAAGCAGATCAAAGGGCAGATTAATAGGAAATCAAATTGATATTATAGATGATAAAAATAACAGATTAGCGACATATAAATTATATATGGGAGAAAAGGATAGTTGTGATACAGCTATTAATTGAGAAGGAATTGTTATTGAGTATACTAAGTATACAAATTTAGGAGAAAAAGTTGTTTTGATGATGGGTGATGTAAATTATGCATCTTTTAATAAGGCTCGAAAAAATAATAATGATCCCAAAATTGCAGATAGTCAAATCGAATATTTAATAGTTCCACATCATGGATCGAAGCATACGAATTATGGGGAACTTGTAAATCAGAGTAGTAATAGTGTAAAAAAAGGGGATTTAGCAATAATATGCTGTGCAAATAATTCAAACAATAGACCAAATGCCGCGCATAGAAAAACACTTGAAAATCGTTTTGAAGTTATAACAACAGAGGAGGTTCCCAAAGGGGATGTTAGTAAAAGAATAACTTTATGATTGAGTTTATTCTTTGAATGGGAAATAGTAGAATGCAAGGAGGATTTGAGTAATGAAAAAAGATACCAAATTGGATAAGGCTAGGAAACCTTTTTATAAAAAGTGATGGCTTTTGGTTATTATAGCATTTATCTTTATAGGAGTTTTAGGTGGAAAAAATTCAAAGAAAGAAAATAATGATACTGTTGAAAAAATAGAAGAAATAACGGATACATCAGACGGAAACAGCAAGAAAGAATTGGATGTCTTTATAAACGTAAAAGGGCATAAAGAAGGTAATAGCATTATATTTGATATAGATACAAATCTTCATGATAAAATAGTGCTGATGCTTATACTTAGTAAAGAGGATTATAATACGGAAGAATCTTTTACAGGACAAGCAAAAGTAACTGTTAAAGATGTAAAGACCGGCAGTGAGGGATTCTCTGATAAAGGAGAAGCTTTAAGTGGAGAATATGACCTAAGTATATCAATGAGTTTACCAAGAATTCAGGAAGATTCAGTTCGTGAAGTAATTGGAGAAAATGGAGAGTATATGGCAGGACCTCTTGTACAAAAGTCTGATATAAGTGGTGATAGTTATTTAAAAGCAATGTTTGAAGTGAAAGTCGATAGTGATGTAGTAGTTAATCCAAGCGAAGATTATCTACATACAATATTTAGAAATGAAAAAACTATAGTGGATACTGTACTGATATTTTTGACAAAATCAGAGAATTATCAGGAGATAACTAGATTTTATCATCTTTAAAGAATGATATAAATACGCCAGTATATTTTTAAACCTGAATTATTCACGACACAATAATTTAAATTAAAAACTATGCTATAAATCTTTAAACTTAACCCATGACGCTATAACTGACTTAATACACCTAAAAATGGGCGAACTCCCACTAGGTAGGGTTTACAAGTAGTTATCAAGCTGTCAAGGTTCATTATTAGTTGTTATTCAAGCTGTATACATAGCTTGCTGATATTGGATAGGGTCTCATAGAACTCATCCTTATATGGGCAACTGCTACACAGCTTGAATGTTATATACCTTGCTGAACGAATTACTTTTGCAGCAATCTTAAGCGGTTTTAGACGAACAGTATCAATACGTTGTTTTCTCATATTTGCAGATAATGCCAATCGCCTAAACCGATTAAATATGTTATAAGCAAGTGCATGTAGTTGAAGTCTGTTCGCATTTACAATTCTTGTATGACTGCTGACAGAAGTAAAGTCAAAACCTGTTTTACTTTACTTTACTAAGTTTTCCATCAAGCCTCTTTTGCAATAGAACTTGATAAGATATTCAGGGGATGACTCCATGTTTGTAACAATGAATG
>NZ_DBHIEQ010000015.1:0-66853 GCF_057250505.1 Lachnoanaerobaculum sp.
GCGGCAGGCGGACTTGGATATGCATTCTTTAACTTTACAAATTCAAAGCTTGAATCGGGAATAAAAATAGTCCTTGATGAGACAAAGCTTGAGGAATATGTAAAGGATGCTGATATTGTAGTTACAGGAGAGGGCAGACTCGATCATCAAACCGTTATGGGAAAGGCTCCTGTAGGTGTAGCAAATATTGCAAAGAAGTATGCTAAAAAAGTCATAGCATTCTCAGGAAGTGTAACAGAGGATGCAGGAGTTTGTAATGAGCACGGAATAGACGCATTCTTTCCTATTCTAAGAAGAATAGTTACATTGGAAGAAGCGATGCAAACGGATACTGCGAAGAAAAATCTGACTGATACGGCAGAACAGGTATTCAGACTGCTATAAAAAAAGCAGCTTAGTGAGATAATCATTAAGCTGCTTTTTTCTTTAGAGTTTCAAATCTCCGTCTTTTACAAGTCCCGCTTTTCTTACGAACATATGGATAACAGGTGTGATAACGGCAGGTAGGATAAAGGATATCATAATAAGTCCGATCCAATCAAATGAAGTGATGGCGGATTTGGCACCGCTTGTTACATCATTTATCCAACCTGTATACACTCCGATCTGGCCTACAAGACCGCAGGTACCCATACCGGATGATACTGCGGCACCGTTCATTTGTAACTTGAATATGCAGGTTGCTATAGGTCCCGTAATCATGGATGTGATACATGGCGCTATCCAGACTCTCGGATTCTTTACAATATTGCCCATCTGAAGCATGGATGTACCGATACCTTGTGAGATAAGTCCGCCCCATTTGTTTTCAGGGAATGAGATAATTGCAAAGCCGACCATCTGTGCGCAGCAACCTGCCAGTGCGGCACCGCCTGCAAGTCCTGTAAGTCCGAGTGCGGCACAGATTGCTGCAGATGAAATAGGAAGTGTAAGTGCCACACCTACAAGAAGTGAGACCAGTATTCCCATAAGGAAAGGTTGAAGGCTTGTAGCCCACATGATGACTGTACCAAGCTTCATAGCGGCCTTTCCGAGAGTCGGTGCAAGCAGTGCGGATAAAAGTATTCCGACCGAGATAGTGACAAGCGGAGTGACCAGTATATCTATTTTGGTTTCTTTTGACACCATCTTACCTGCTTCAGAAGCTATTATTGCTACAAATAGTACTGCAAGCGGTCCTCCTGCACCTCCAAGCGCATTTGATGCAAAACCCACAGTAATCAGTGAAAACAGTACAAGCGGCGGAGTGGCAAGTGCATAGCCTATTGCCACTGCCATTGCAGGTCCGCTCATGGCACTTGCAAGAGAACCTACAGTATAGTCAACTCCTGCAATGGTGGCTACAGTGCTTGTAAGAAAGCCGATATTAAACTGCTTTCCTACAGTATTGATAATAGTACCTATTAAAAGTGAACAAAACAGTCCCTGTGCCATAGCTCCCAAAGCGTCGATACCATATCTTTTTGCCGAGATAACGACATCCTTTCGCTTAAGAAATAACTTTAGCTTTTCCATAATGAACGCCTCCATTAAATTATGTTTACTTCCGGTACAATTCTAAAACTTTACAGTGGTTTGTCAAGCCGAATTTATAGCGTATTTACAAAAGTGACAAGAAAAATAGTGCTTGACGAAAATAAGTTATTGTGCTAGAATGTGAAAGATTAAAGGATGCAAAGTCCTTTTTTTTTGGATTTTCAAGTCTAATTCGAACAATGGAGGTGGAATTGTGCGTACAAAGATAACACTTGCTTGTACAGAGTGCAAGCAGAGAAACTATAATACGACTAAGGATAAGAAGAATCATCCTGACCGTATGGAAATCAAAAAGTATTGTAAGTTCTGTAGAACTCATACAGTGCATAAGGAAACAAAATAGGAGTATTTATGGCTGAAGGAAAAAGCGGAAAGATATCTGACTTTTTGAAAGGTATAAAGACAGAGTTTAAAAAGATAGTATGGCCAACTAAGGATGATATTGTAAGAGAGACTATTGCTGTTATTTCATCATCTATAGCTATCGGTATTATAATATCAATACTGGACTTTATCTTCAAACTATTACTAAACTTTGTTATCAAATAGGTGATAATATGGCAGAAGCACAATGGTTCGTAGCCCATACTTATTCAGGCTATGAGAATAAAGTAAAAGTAGATATTGAAAAAACAATTGAGAATCGTGGGCTTCAAGACCAGATACTCGAAGTTACGGTTCCTATGGAAACCATACTTGAAGTGAAAAACGGTGTCGAAAAATCGTCAGATAAGAAACTTTTCCCGGGATATGTCCTTATTCATATGTATATGAATGATGAAACCTGGTATGTCGTAAGAAATACCAGAGGCGTTACAGGTTTCGTAGGTCCGGGAAGCAAGCCGGTACCACTCACCGAAGATGAGCTTGTAGCACTCGGCTACAGCGGCAACGCTACAAAGCCGGAAGCAAGGCTTGAGGTTGACCTCAAGGAAGGCGATATGGTTACAGTCATCAGCGGAGCATGGAAGGATACCGTGGGAGTGATTACCGCTGTCAACGAAAAAAGAAAGACTGTTTCTATCAATGTAGAAATGTTTGGACGAGAGACAAAAGTAGAGCTTGAGTTCACAGAAGTAAAGAAGGTGTAATCCGGCATAAGCCGTTATTACATAATGCATTTTAAATGCGTGGGAGGGAAGTTCCCGAAATTACCACAAGGAGGTGCCATATGGCAAAGAAAGTTACAGGATATATAAAATTGCAGATACCTGCAGGTAAAGCAACACCGGCTCCACCTGTCGGTCCGGCTCTTGGACAGCATGGTGTAAATATAGTTGAGTTTACAAAGCAGTTTAATGCAAGAACAGCAGATCAGGGAGATTTGATCATCCCTGTAGTTATCACAGTTTATGCAGATAGAAGCTTTAGTTTCATAACTAAGACTCCACCGGCTGCAGTTTTACTTAAGAAGGCATGTAAAATAGCTTCAGGATCAGGCGTACCTAACAAGACAAAGGTAGCTAAGATCACAAGAGCTCAGCTTCAGGAAATAGCAGAGCTTAAGATGCCTGACTTAAACGCAGCAAGTATTGACGCAGCTATCTCTATGATAGCAGGTACAGCCCGTTCAATGGGTATCACAGTAGAAGACTAATTTAGGAGGTAATATACATGAAACACGGAAAAAGATATGTTGAAGCTGCCAAATTAGTTGATCGTAGCGTACAATATGATGCAAACGAGGCAGTAGCTATACTTAAGAAAACAGCAGTAGCTAAGTTCGATGAAACAATAGAATTACATATAAGAACAGGTCTTGACGGACGTCATGCAGACCAGCAGATTCGTGGTGCGGTAGTTCTGCCACACGGAACAGGTAAGACTGTTAAAATCTTAGTTTTTGCAAAGGGGCCTAAGGCTGATGAAGCTTTAGCAGCCGGAGCTGACTATGTAGGAGCTGAGGAGCTTATTCCGAAGATCCAGAACGACGGTTGGTTGGACTTTGACGTTATCGTTGCAACACCTGATATGATGGGCGTTGTAGGACGTCTCGGTAAGGTACTCGGACCTAAGGGACTTATGCCGAACCCTAAGGCTGGTACAGTTACAATGGATGTTACAAAGGCTATTGCAGACATCAAAGCAGGTAAAGTAGAGTATCGTCTTGATAAGACAAACTTGGTTCACGTACCTGTAGGAAAGGCTTCATTCAGTGAGCAGCAGCTTTTAGAGAACTTCCAGAGCATCATGGATGCTATCAACAAGGCTAAGCCAAGCACAGTTAAGGGTGCATACATTAAGAACATCGTTTTAACTTCAACAATGGGCCCGGGAATCAGACTCAATGTTGCTAAGCTTGTAGGCTAAAAGCCAATATAATAAAGACGCGCAGACTGCCGCATACTCGTAAAGAGTGTGCGGCAGTTTTTTGTTGTGAAATTCTTAATACATATAGTATAATAGAAGTACTTATTAACTGAGGGGTGTGATGCTATGACTACAGTTGACAAACAGAAAATGACCGAGGAAGAAATTAAATTGTATTATATTACTCCTGCCATTGTGAACGGTTGGGGAAATCATATTGGTATGGAAAATAAGATTACTGACGGCAGAATAAATGTTAGTGGAAATATCACGAATAGGAGCAGTGCAAAATTTGCTGACTATGTTCTATATCTTAATGACGGTAAACCTATAGCAGTTGTGGAAGCAAAATCCAATAAATATCCTGTATCATATGGATTACAGCAGGCAATGGAATATGCTAAGATGATGGATATTCCATTTGCATACTCTTCAAACGGTGATGCATTTTTTGAACATGATTTTTTGACTGGCGAAGAAAAAAGAATTGAACTTGATAAATTTCCGACTCAGGAAGAGCTTATAGCCAGATATTATAGTGAGACAAATGATGGAAAGGGAATGTCCGATAATGAAAAAAAGATTGTATCACAACCTTATTATTCGTCACAAACGACATTTCCACCTAGATATTATCAGAGAAATGCTATAAATAGAACTGTAGAAGCAATCGCAAGAGGTCAGCAAAGGCTTTTAATTGTAATGGCTACAGGTACAGGAAAGACATATACAGCTTTTCAAATAGTATATCGTCTACTTCGTTCAGGACTAAGGAAAAGAGTGTTATATCTGGCAGATAGAAATATTCTTGTGGATCAAAGTATATTACAAGATTTTGCACCACTTGAAAAGACAATTTACAAAGTGAATTTTTCAGATAAAGAATGTCTTAGAAATATAGCTTCACATGAAGTCAATTTTGCACTATATCATCAAATGGTTGGCCAAAATGATGAGGAGAATTTTAGAAAAATTCCAAAAGACTATTTTGATCTTATTATAGTTGACGAATGTCACCGTGGAAGTGCCAAAGAAGACAGCAATTGGAGAAAAGTACTTGAATATTTTTCAGATGCAACTCAGATAGGAATGACAGCAACACCAAAGGAAAGTGAAAAAATTTCTAATATTGATTATTTTGGAGAACCTGTTTATACCTACAGTTTAAAGCAAGGAATTGAAGACGGGTTTCTTGCACCGTTTAAGGTTATTAATATAACAACAAATATAGGTGACGGCTGGAGACCAAGAAAAGGTCAAATAGATATTGAAGGAAATCTTATAGAAGACAGAATCTATAATAATAGAGACTATGACTACAATATAGTAATAGAAGATAGAATTAGAGCTGTAGCTGAGGAAATAACGGAATATCTAAAAAGTACTGACAGAATGCAAAAGACAATAGTGTTCTGTGCATCTGAGGAACATGCCGAGCGTATGAGAATAGCTTTAAATAATCTAAACAAGGATCTAATAAAAGAAAATTCTGATTACTGTGTCAGAATAACCGGTTCAGATGTATATGGAAAGTCAAAACTTGACTACTTTATTTCTGTGTCAAGTAAGTATCCGGTTATCGCAACAACTTCAGAATTGCTTTCAACAGGCGCAGATTGTAAAATGACTAAGCTTATAGTACTTGATAAGATGATTGAAAGTATGACTATGTTTAAACAGATTATAGGTCGTGGAACTCGTATAAGAGAAAAAGAAGGCAAAACACATTTTGTTGTAATGGATTTTAGAAATGTAACAAAGTTGTTTGCAGATCCTGAATGGGATGGTCCTATTGAACAAGATGAAGGCTTTCAAAAGGGAAGTACTACAACAAAAAATAATAGAGTAATAAAAGAGGAAGGCAAATATAATGTCTTACGTCCGATTGTCAATGACAAAGGTTGTAGTGTAAAAATTATAAACAGAATAGTTTCAGTGTACAATCCGGATGGTAAATTGCTAAGACAGGAAGATATTATTGACTACACAAGAACAAACATCAAGGGTGAATATGCTTCGTTATCTGACTTTATTAAAAAGTGGAAAGATTCAGATAAAAAAAGAACTATTGAAGAATTGTTTTTAGAAAAGGGTGTTGACATAAAGGTATTGAAGAAAGACCAAGAAATGGAAGGTATAGATGATTTCGATTTTATCTGTTATGTGGCATATGGAAAGAAGCCGTTGACAAGAAAAGAGAGAGCAAATAATGTGAAAAAGAGGGATTTCTTTAGCAAGTATTCATCTGATGCGCAGGAGGTACTCAATATATTGCTTGACAGATATATGAATCAAGGTATTACAGATGTTGAGGACATTAAGGTATTATCTTTATCGGATTTTGAAAACATTGGTAAGCCGGCAAAAATTGTAAAGATGTTTGGCGGTAAGTCGAGTTATGAAGCTGCATTAAAAGAACTTGAAGATAATATATATGAGGTTGAGGTAGTTTAAATATGGCTATGAAGTCGGGGTTTATAAAAAGAATAAGAGATATTATGCGTATGGATGCAGGTATCAATGGAGATGCTCAAAGAATTGAGCAAATGGTATGGATACTTTTCCTAAAAGCATATGATTCAAAGGAAGATGATTGGGAGGTAAGTGAAGATAATTATAAGTCAATAATACCTGAAGATTTGAGGTGGAGAAATTGGGCAAAAGCGGACAGTAGCGGTCATGCTATGACAGGAGATACACTACTTGATTTTGTTAATAATAAATTATTTCCGGTGTTAAAGGGTAATGATATAAAAGATGGAGATAAGATACTATATAACGGAATCAGAGTTACACCTGATACACCAATGAAAAAGGCAATTGTCTATTCCGCGTTTGAAGATGCCAATAACTATATGAAAGATGGAGTATATTTGCGTCAGGTAATAGATGTTATTGATGAGATCGAGCTTGATGATGTTAAGGAAAGTCATGCTTTTGGATTTGTGTATGAGGAAATTTTGAGGGAGTTGCAGTCTGCAGGCTCATCAGGTGAATTCTATACGCCTAGAGCAGTAACTGATTTTATGGCAAGAATGATACAGCCTAAGCTTGGTGAAAAAATGGCGGATTTTGCCTGTGGAACGGGAGGTTTTATAACATCGTGGCTTAATGTATTATCAGAACAGGTAAATGATACTTTAGATAAAAGGATGCTTGACAGCAGTATTTACGGTATTGAGAAAAAACCGTTTCCATACTTATTATGTGTGACAAATATGCTGTTACATGATATAGAGACGCCAAATATTTATCACACAAATTCTCTTAAACATAATCTGCTTGACTACACAGATGATGATAAATTTGATGTTATACTTATGAATCCACCATATGGTGGGCATGAAGATAAATCTATTCAAGGGTTCTTCCCTGACGACTTGGCAAGTTCTGAAACAGCCGACCTGTTTATGTCGGTTATTATGTATCGTTTAAAGAAAAACGGTAGAGCAGCGGTGGTTGTACCTGATGGATTTTTATTTGGCTTGGACAATACGAAAGTAAATATAAAAAAGAAATTATTAACTGAATTTAACTTGCACACTATTGTGAGACTACCAAATTCAGTATTTAGCCCATATACTTCTATTTCAACCAATTTGCTTTTCTTTGATAATAAGGAACCGAACGGTAAAACTTGGTTCTATAGAATAGATATACCGTCGGATAGAAAGCATTTTTCAAAGACAAAGCCTATGGAACTTAAACATTTTGATGAATGTGTTGAATGGTGGAGTGATCAAAAAAGTATTCCGGATGGAGAAAATTTCAAGGCACAAGAGTTTAGCACAGATTTTCTGGTTAATGAACAGGGATGTAATCTTGATTTATGTGGATATACACATGAAGAAGAAGAAATACTTGATCCGATTGATACAATAAGAGAATATCAAGAAAAGAGAGCTACCTTGAACGCAGAGATAGATAAAGTACTCGCCAAGTTGGAAGCATTATTACCGGGAGGTATCATAGAATGACACCGGAACAATTAAAATCAAGTATCCTACAGTATGCAATACAAGGAAAGTTGGTAGAACAAAGAGCTGAGGAAGGAACAGGAGATGAACTGTATAAGAAGATACAGTCAGAGAAACAAAGACTTCTAAAAGAGGGAAAGATAAAAAAAGAAAAGATACTGCCTGAGATAAGTGAAGATGAGGTTCCTTTTGATATTCCTGAAAGTTGGAAATGGGTAAGGCTTGGTAATATAATTAATAAATTAACAGATGGTACACATTCAACACCAAAATATATTGATTATGGTATCCCATTTCTTTCGGTAAAAGATATAAGTTCAGGAAGACTTGATTTTTCAGGTTGTAAGTATATATCAGATGAAGAACACAAAGAACTATACAAAAGATGTAATGCCGAGAGAGGTGATTTACTATTAACAAAAGTTGGGACAACAGGTATACCTGTAATAGTAGATACAGATATAGAATTTTCACTATTCGTTAGTGTAGCTCTTATAAAAATTTCAACAGGTAATCTTAATGTTAGTTTTTTAAAGTATATTATAAATTCACCACTTGTACAGAATCAGGCCAGAGTGAACACAAGGGGTATTGGAAATAAGAATTGGGTTATTAGAGATATTGCAAATGTTTATTTTCCGCTACCTCCTCTAGCAGAGCAAAAACGTATAGTTAATAAAATAGAAGAACTTCTTTCATATATAGATAGATATGCACTATCATATAAAAAACTTGAAAAGCTTAATGACGAATTTCCAGATTATATGAAAAAGTCTATTTTGCAGTATGCCATTCAAGGTAAACTTGTGGAACAAAGGGCTGAAGAAGGAACAGGAGATGAACTGTATAAGAAGATACAGTCAGAGAAACAAATACTGATAAAAGCGGGAAAGATAAAAAGGGAAAAGGTACTTCCTGAAATAAATGATGATGAAATACCGTTTGAAATACCGGATAGTTGGAAGTGGGTAAGATGGGGTGAACTATCATTTTCTATCCAATACGGTTATAATGCACCGGCAAAAATAAGTGGAAGAATCAAAATGGTACGTATAACAGATATACAAAATGGAGTGATAGATTGGGACAATGTGCCATTTTGTGATATAGATGAAAAAGATATAGATAAATATAAACTGGCTGAAAATGATATTTTATTTGCAAGAACAGGAGGTACTGTTGGAAAATCTTATATTGTAAGAGATATTTTGGAAGAATCTATTTACGCAGGATACCTTATAAGGACTAGGTATAGCAATATGTTAGATCCAATGTATTTATATTACTTTATGCAAACAAATTTGTATTGGAATCAGTTAAGAACTGGCACAATTTCCACTGCACAACCAAATTGTAATGGACAGACATTATCAAAGATGCTTATACCTCTTCCGCCAATTATAGAGCAACAGCGCATTGTTTCGAAGGTTGAAGAACTACTACAATGTATAAATACAAGTAAATAAACTATAGATAAGTAAATATTATATATTAGTAACAATATTATATAATATTTACCATAAATTGGTTTATTTAAGTAGAGGTAGAGTTTAATATAGTTTGAATTTAGAGTTTGTAAAATATTTGAATAATGAAAATTCTATTATAAAGAAATGCTGATAAATAACACTTATATAAGGTATTATATAGTAACTATGGATTAGATACAGCTTGGAGAATTGAAAATGACTAATAATAACAATATATGTGAGGAATGTATTAATTATGAAATTTATTAATTATATTCTTAAAACAAAAATACTAAAGAATATAAAACTTATCATCAAGGAAAGAAACAAAAATATATTATTAAAAAAATTAAAAAGTCAACAGTTGAAAGATATAAAGTTTTTAAAAAATCTTTTAATAAAGATTTTAAAAAAACCAAAAGAATGCTTTGGACTTGATTTTTCTAATATGGAAGAATTTAATATATTTAATGATGTTATAACTAGGTGCAATGAAGTTGATTATGATGATAATAAGACTGTAATGGCTTATGTAATGCTTCATTTGCTAGAAAGATATCATCGTTTTCAATATATGCAATTAAAATTATTAGAGACAAAGGATTGTTATATTATAAGTAATTTAACAGAAAAACAAAATAAGGATGAATTTGATTATACTATTAGAATATTAGATGTAGGAACAGGGCCTGCACCGGCTCTTTTGGCATTTTCGGACTTTTATGATTGGGTTAAACAACATAAAGATATAAGATTAGAGATTAAATCTGACTATGTTGAAAATAGTCATTCATTTAGGGATTTCCTACATAGATTTACAGAAATTGCACTTAAAGAGGGAAAAAAATATCATGTTCCTTTTCATCATGGTAAACATTATAATATTAAAGAATATTCAGGAAACGATAAGTATGAGTTGGTGATTTTTAGTAATTTTTTAACTTCATCAAAATTTCTAAACAGTATTAAGACTAATTTAAATGATATTCTTAATAGAATGACTAACAAATCTATTGTAGTTATCAATGGTGGAAAATATAATAACATATATGATAAAATTAATAATTATTTTAAACATAATAAAATTAAGTATAAACAATACAAAGGCCAATGGGAAACCATCTTTTCAAATTCTAATCGTATAGTGCTGAAAAAGTCTAATGATAAAACAGGAAAAATTGTAAATGAATATTATAGAGAATTAAAACGGCTTCTAAGTGCTAAGGGGGTTTACGATAAGTTACCAGAGAAAGCAAAACAACTTATAGATAATGGTTCAAAGTCAGGGGATAGTTCAATATGGTATTTGCTGGCCTATCAGAAAAGGTCATATGATGTTAATAAATTAAAAAAGATAAAATGATATTAACCTAAATTATTCATAATAAGGCTCTTAATGCGAATAAAGTAATACTGTATAGTATTTATATATTAATAGATACGAAGTATAATATATATAACATAAATACTAGTTAATAAAATGAAATGAATAGAAAGGTGATTTATTATGAAAAAAAGTGTAAAAAGGAAAGCTGAAAAATATAATCAGTTTATACTTAGCACAAATGGTATTAATTACAGGGATAAAAAAGCTGTGATCGATCAATTTAACAAAAGTGTAAGAGAGTATAAGCGATTTTGTGATGTGCTGAGTGGTGGAGATGAGGACTTGGCATCTAAAAAGTTACGAGATGCAGGTACAGACCTCTATACATGTTGTGAATGGGCATTAAAAAACTATTTGTACAAAAGGTATGATGAAAAGCTTAAGTCTGGTGAAATTACAAAACATGAAAGGGAATACAAGGTTGGAAGACTTAGTTCAAGAAAGGCTACAATAATGATGCTTTTAGATGAATTAAAAATTTTGGCATCACCTAGTGTGTCTTCTAATGGAATTGACTGTCAAAAGATTTTAAGTAATGCTAAAGAGGTTAATAACAGGCCTAAGCATGATCGAACTATTCCTAATCCTAGTAAATATAAAGAAGTATTGGGAGAAATTAGAAAAATAATAAATAGTTATATAGATTCTGATGCTAAACTAGAGTTTATAGATGACTCGATTTACGGTGAAGGGAAGGAGTGGTATGAACTATTAGAGAATACTTCTGATTTTAATTCTACATATTCATATGTATTAATAACAAAAAAAGTTGGAACAATTAATCTAAAAGGGCTGTTTTCACTTAAATGGGATCTGGTTATAGATATGGATCCTGATAGTGATATAGATGGTTTGGCTAAGGAATATTTTGAAATAAGAGGGGTCAGGCCGAGAATTTGTACTTTAGATTATACTAACGCAAGAAAAAAGTTTGTATCATCACCCGCACCATACTGGGTAATGGCAAATGGAACTTCAGATAAACCGGAAACTGTGGTAGATCCTAAAAAATGGGGTACTGCCCATGGAAAGTACCTTACTACACTTCTAGAAGAATATCATAAAGAGTATACAAAGCCTGTAAAAGCTTTTATATATTCAATTGAAGATGAAAAGAATCTTAGGAAAATAGTAGAAGCCTTTAATGATATATATGATGGTGGTGAAGAGATAGATTTTTGTTTGCTATCTGCAGATAGGGAGCTTAATTATATTGATTATGAGAATTTTAAATTATCTAAACTTAAATTTGAGGAATTTGCTGATAATTTATTGGTATATAATCAAGATAGTCAGTTTATTGAAAGTATGGTTAAATATGAATTACCGGCAGAAAATAGAAAAAAAGTTAGCATTGATGAAAATTTTGCCACAGAATTACAAGATTCTTTTGAAGCTGTATATATTGATGTTGATCATGAGGACGAACTTGATTCCAGGAAGTGTGACAGAAGTTTTTTTTATAAAGGAATACAGAATATAAGTTGGTATGGATTAAGAGAGCAATTTGATATTATTCAACCTGATAAAAAAATGATTGAAGATAAAATAAGACAGGACTTGAAGGAAAGAGCAAGATTGTTAAGAAAAGTATACTATATTCCCGGGATTGGTGGGACTACCATGATGCGAAGACTGGCATGGGAGTTTAGAGATGTTTATCCAACATTGATTCTGAATCGTTTGAATGAGCATACTAGTAATAACTTACAAAAAATTTATGATTTAACACATATGCCGGTTTTGATCTTTGCAGATAATAATGAAATAGATATTGAGGAAGTGAAAAATCTTCAAATAGACCTTAAGCTGAAGGGCTTTGCTTTTGTTATTTGCTATTTTCAGAGAAAAATTAGAGGAATAAATAGTAATGGAGGAAGTAATTATACATTTATTAATGAGTTTGGAGCAAGCGAAGCTAAACAAATGAAAAGTAAGCTGATTGACTTCTTACCAAATCAAGAGGCTAAAGAAGAGTTTGAGAAACAGGTTTTGAAATTAAATGGAAATGATAGACTGCCATTTATATTAGCTATGTATGCATTTGATAAGGAATTCAAAGGTATAAAACCATTTATAGCAAGGTTTATTGAAGGAATGAATGATCAATTAAAAAAAATACTGTTTGCATTATCTATAGCAGATTATGCGAATGTGGCAATTGATAAACAATATTTTATGGATTTATTCTACGATAAATCGGTGGATAAGTTCTTATTGGAAGAAGCCCCTGGAATTAATGAACTTGTTCGTATTGAAAAAATATATGAAAAAGAAACTATAAGGATACGTTATAATTTGTTCGGTGAAGAGATTCTTAGACAACTTTCAAACGGACGTGAGTCAGAAGAAATTGTATTCTTAAATCTTGTTGATTATATACTTGATTTTATTGAAGATTCTAGGAGTAATAGTTATACGATTAATCAGAATACATTGAGTCTATTAAGAAGCTTGTTTATAAGTAGAAAGACAGATGTTAACTCTGAAAAGCCAGTATTTTCTCCTCTTATAACAAAATTAAGAGAGGAACATCGTACAAATACTGATGGAAAATATGATCCTTCAAAAGATGCAATTGTAAGCATATTTAAAAAGTTGGTTAAAGTATACCCAGAAGAGCCACATTTTACAGCACATCTTGCAAGATTTTATTTCTATATTGATAAGAATTACGAATGCGGATTCCAAAACATTAATGCAGCAATAGAAATGTCAGAAATAGAAAATGGGAAGGTGGATCCTTTGTTTTATCATATGAAAGCGATGGGATACTCCTCAAGAATAACAAATATGTATATTAGGGATTTGCTACGTAGCCTTAGGGAGGATCCTCAGTATGATATTTCAATATATAAAGAAAATATACAGGAAGATGCAGAACGAGCATTTAAGTATTTTGAAATTGTTAGAGATAGCAATATTGGTGTAGCAGGGCATGTTTCAGAGATTAACCTATGTATTCAAATCGCAAATCTTGCAAAGAATTTACTTGAAGGGATAGAAAGCTTTGAGGAGTATATTTCTTCAGAAAATGGTAAATGGGCTATGCAATATGTCGATAGGGCGGAAACAGTTTGGGAAGAACTGAAACAGTTGGCTTCAGATTCAGTATATGAAGATTTAGATGGTATAGAGGAAAGAATTAAAACTCTTACGTCATCTGTAGAAGAAAGTATTGAAATATGGACCAAGTATATAAGTAATTCTAATAACAGAAACTGTGCACAAGCAAGAAGAATTCTTGCCAGATCATATTTGAAGGTTGCCGATAGTACTTCTGATTTAGAATCAAAAAAAGAATATTTTACAAAAGTGGTTAGTCTTATGGAGGATAATATATCAGAAGATAAGCAACATGTAGGGAATATAAGGATTTGGTTTGATGCAGTTAAAAGGCTCGAGGTGGAAAACCAAGATGATTTGATGTATGATGCGATTGTTAAGCTAAATCAGTGGATCAGTATTACTGACTCGGCAGATGCACACTACTATAGATTTGTTTTAAAGTGCATCCAAAGTATTATGGGAAGTACATTGGCTGAAAGCGATTTACCAAAGTTGCTAAGAGAGTTAAAACAAAAATCAGCAACCTTATATAATCGTACAATACCAAGGCATTGGCTTTCAAAGAATGGCGAAGGAATTAACGCACTGGTAACAAACAATAGAAATAAGAAAGATGCTATACCAGAAGATGAAATGTCAAGAATATTGTATCCATTGATAGGTAGAATTAGTAATAGCTATGTCAATGAAAGTCATGCATATATTGACTGGAAAGGGATTGAAGTATATTTTAATCCTTCAGCAACTAATGGTGAGATCAGTAAAATAAATATCGGACAAAGAGTAAAGTTTGGAATTGGATTTAGTTATGACGGACCAAGGGCATATAACAGTTCTATTAAATTATTGGGAAATGATGAAGTAGTTGAGCCTAAAAGAGAAATTGAACCGGGAATTATTGTAAAATGTGAGGTCATTAAAATCGTAGAATATTTTATTCAAGTAAAAATTGTTGGATTCTCTGAGTTTGGAAGCATTCATATTAGTGAATTAGTGGAACCGTTCTCTGCAGATATTCGCCCTAATGTTGGAAGTCTGCTTGAGGGTAAAGTTATAGGTAAAACGTTTGATAGTGCTAAAAATCGTTATATTTGGCGTATAACAATGAATATCGATAATATTCAAGATGATACAAAAGATGAAACAGAAATGGCTAAAGCAATTAGGTTAAGTGGTATGAAAGTAGAGAGAGATTGACTTATTTGGTGTAGCACTTATAAAAGAAAATTTATGTTATAGAATTCACATATCCATTCTCAATAATATACTTGTTTGAAGTTTGCAAATGTTGTATACTATTCATACAAAAACAACATAGCTTGGTGGGAGGTTAATATGCCGGTAGTAGAGAGTTTGATTTGCAAAGAGGCAGATGGTAAACTTAGTTTTGGCAATTATATTCTTGGTACAAAATCAAAAGTAGAAGATTTTGGACATGATGGAGATGTATACAAGGTGAAGACTTATAAAGAGATTACAAAACTTGAGAAGAATTCAGCATTTGTATATGAGTCGGTTCCGGGAAGTACAGTAATGGGATTCGAGACTACCCCAAATTTGACTACATTTGAAATATACGGTTTTGGAGATACTCAGATTACCATCGGGTTGGAAGAGGATACAGAATATGAAGTTTATGTAGACGGAGTCAGCATAGGAGGTATGAAGACAAATCTGTCAGGTAAACTTATATTCAGTGTAGAGCTAAGCGAAAAGAGCACAAAAGTTTTAATCAAAAAAAGATAGTTACATGGGGCATCCGGTTAAGAAGATGCCCCTTTTTTAAATAGAAAGGTTTTTATGGCAAAAGCAAGTAAAAGTGCGTTCTTTTGTAAAGAATGCGGCTATGAGTCGCCGAAGTGGCTTGGGCAATGTCCTATGTGTAAGGCATGGAACAGCCTTATAGAAGAACCGGTAGTAAAGACAAAGACTGTTGCCAAAGGATTGTCAAGTAATACTTACAAAAAGCCCTCAAGACTTTCTGAAATACAGCTGGAAGAAGAAGACAGGTTCCACACAGGATTTGAGGAACTTGACAGAGTGCTTGGAGGCGGAGTGGTAAGAGGCTCGCTGGTATTGGTAGGCGGAGACCCGGGAATAGGAAAGTCCACACTGCTTTTACAGGTATGTAAGAATATCTCGGACAGTAAAAAAGATGTCCTGTATATCTCAGGAGAGGAAAGCCTTAAGCAGATAAAGATGAGGGCAAAGAGAATCGGTGATATCACTGAAAACTTAAGCTTTCTTTGTGAGACAAATCTGAATATTATAAAAGAGACAGTACTTAGTGAGAAGCCTGATGTGGTGGTAATTGACTCAATACAGACCATGTTTAATGAGGAGGTGGCGTCTGCACCCGGAAGTGTAAGTCAGGTAAGGGAGTCCACCAATCTGCTTATGCAGGTGGCTAAGGAAAATAATATTGCCATATTTATAGTAGGTCATGTGACCAAAGAAGGACAAGTTGCAGGCCCGAGGGTTTTGGAGCATATGGTGGATACAGTGCTCTACTTTGAAGGCGACAGGTTTGCCTCATACAGAATACTTCGTGCGGTAAAGAACAGGTTCGGATCCACCAATGAGATAGGAGTGTTTGAGATGCAACAGGCAGGACTTATAGAGGTGAAAAATCCTTCAGAGTTTATGCTCTCAGGCAGACCCAAGAATGCTACCGGAGCGGCTGTAGCCTGCCTTATGGAGGGTAGCAGACCTATTTTGGTAGAGGTACAGGCCTTGGTCGTGCCTACAGCTTTCGGACTTCCAAGAAGGACGTCTACAGGTACGGATGTGAACAGAATCAATCTTTTGATGGCGGTTATAGAAAAAAGGTGCGCACTTGCAATGAGCAGATATGATGCATATATAAATATTGCCGGTGGACTTAGAATAAATGAGCCTGCACTTGACCTCTCCATTATAATGTCGCTTATTTCAAGTATGAAAAACAGGGCAATAGATGAGAAAACCGTAATATTTGGAGAGGTGGGTCTTTCAGGTGAGGTCAGGGCGGTGAGTGTGCCTGAGATCAGGATAAGAGAAGCGATGAAGCTTGGATTTGAAGTATGTATACTGCCTAAGGTAAGCCTTGAAAAGATTTCATTCAAAGGTAATATAAAGCTGATAGGTGTAAGCAATATAAACGAAGCGGTTTCATTACTTAGCTGAGAGAGGTATATAAAGATAATGTAAGCCGATAAGGCAGAATATTTATTGATATAGAAAAGAGAGAAATATGGATGAGAAAACCAATGTAATGCGACTTTTAGATCAAAAGAAGATAAAATATAATCACTATTCATATGTAGATACTCCGTCTACAAACGGTGTTGAAGTGGCCAAGTTACTGGGTCAGGATGAAAACAGAGTATTTAAGACTTTGGTGACTGTGGGCAAATCTAAGGCAAACTATGTCTTTGTAATACCGGTTGCAAAGGAACTGAATCTAAAGGAGGCTGCAAAGGCTGTAGGTGAGAAGTCTATTGAAATGCTTAAGTCTAAGGACCTTTTGCCGCTTACAGGCTATGTACATGGAGGATGTTCTCCTATAGGAATGAAAAAGAGGTTTACGACAGTACTGGATGAGACAGCTAATAACTATGAGAACATAATATTCAGCGGCGGAAAGATAGGATATCAGGTGGAGATGTCGCCAAAGGATTTGGAAAAGTTTGTTCCTTTAAGCTTTGCACCGCTTACATAGGTGAAGGTATGATAAATGTTGGTATATTGGCACATGTAGATGCCGGAAAGACTACATTGATAGAAGCCATACTTTATAAGACCGGGAAACTTAGAAAAGTCGGCAGAGTGGATTTTGGCGACAGCTTCCTCGATAATGATGAATACGAGAGGAAAAGAGGTATTACAATCTTTTCAAAGACGGCAAGGACTAAGATAGGATATAAGGATATAAATATAATAGATACTCCGGGGCATATTGATTTCAGTGCGGAGATGGAAAGGTGTATATCCGTACTTGATATGGCAATACTTGTTATAAGCGGAAGTGAAGGTGTGCAGTCACATTCACATACGCTCTTTAAACTTTTGAAGGAGGCAAATATACCTGTACTTATCTTTGTAAATAAAATTGACAGTGACAAGTTTGATAAAGATAAGGTGATGGATGGCTTAAAAAAGTCGTTATCAAAAAATATAGTAGATTTTTCGGCAGATAAAAAGGTACTTGAGGAAGAAGTGGCATCCTGTGATGAAAGCCTGATAGAAAAATTTGTCGAGGGAAAGAAGATAACAAAGGAAGATATAAAAGAATGTATACAAAAAGCTAAGGTTTTTCCCGTTATCTTCGGTTCGGCTCTTAAGCTTATAAATATAGAAGAAATACTTGAATTTATAGATGAAAAGGATTATCCTGAGGCGCTTTCGGGAATAATATATAAGATAAAATATGATGAGAGCGGCAACAGACTTTCATTTATAAAGCTTATGGGAGGAAGCCTGTGTGTCAAGGATACTCTAAATGACGAAAAGATAAATCAGATAAGGGTATATGACGGTGATAAATATGTAGCGGTTGATATGGCAAATCCCGGAGATATTGTGGCGGTGACAGGGCTTACAAAGTCACATGCAGGTGATACTTTCGGAGATATAAAAAGACCGATACAAAAGCTTTTGCCTGTACTCAGCTACAATATGATATTTCCGGAGGATATAAGTATAAATCAGATATATCCCAAGCTTATTCAGATATTTGACGAAGTACCTGAAATAAGGATGGAGTATGATGAAGAACTTTCAAAAATAAAAGTAAATCTGATGGGTGAAGTTCAGATAGACCTTATAAAGAATCTGATAAATGAGAGGCTTCATATAAGCTGTGAGCTTGTGGACGGAGGCATTATTTATAAGGAGAGTATAGTGGGAAGCGTTGAGGGAGTAGGGCATTTTGAACCTATGAAGCACTATGCGGAGGTGCATATACTCATATCACAAGGTGAGAGAGGCAGCGGTATAGTATATAAAAATGATGTATCTGACGATGAACTGCTAAAGAACTACCAAAGTCAGGTAAGAAATACCGTGGAAAACTCCAAGTTTAAAGGTGTACTTACAGGCAGTGAGCTTACAGATGTGGTGCTTACTTTGGTGGCAGGCAGAGCACATGAAAAGCATACCGAGGGCGGAGATTTTCTTGAAGCCGTACATAGAGCCGTAAGACACGGACTTATGTATGCAAAATCCATACTGCTTGAGCCTTACTATGACTTTGAAATAGAACTTCCTATAGAAAACCTGGGCAGACTCTTAAACGACCTCAACAATATGAATGCCGAGGAGATAAGCTATGAAGGAACGGATGTACTTCGTGTAACCGGATTTGCGCCTACCGTCAATATTCAAAATTACGGCAGTGTACTTTTATCCTATACAAAAGGACTTGGACGGATTGCATTCAGTCTCAGAGGCTTTTTGCCATGT
Organism: Lachnoanaerobaculum sp.; assembly: GCF_057250505.1. NCBI lineage: Bacteria > Bacillati > Bacillota > Clostridia > Lachnospirales > Lachnospiraceae > Lachnoanaerobaculum > Lachnoanaerobaculum sp. Next base: position 19,191 of record NZ_DBHIEQ010000015.1, read on the forward strand.
CACAATGCGGATGAGATTATTGAAAAGTGTAATTATTATCCGGAGTTTGACGTTAAAAATACTGCGGATTCCGTGTTTGCTTCACATGGTGAGGGCTTTATAGTACCTTGGAATGAGGTATTTAACTATATGCATATACCGCTTAAGAAGTTTGAACTTGTAAAAGAAGAGGAGAAAATAGAGACCGTTCGTTCCACCTATGATGCAAGCAAGGCTGACAGTGAAGAGCTGATGGCAATCTTTGAGAGGACATACGGTAAGGTAACTCCAAGAATAGGAGACCGGGATGCGCCTGTCAAAAAGACACCTGAAAGAGAATATGTATACAAGGAAAGGGAAAAGAAAAAGCACTATCTGCTGGTAGACGGTTACAATGTTATATTTGCATCAAAGTCACTAAGTGAACTTGCAAATACCAATATTGATGCGGCAAGAGACAGGCTTTTGGAGCTTTTGATTGACTATAAGGCGTATAAGGACTATGAGATAATACTTGTTTTTGACGCATACAGACTGAAAAATCATGATACGGAGATACTTAATTTTTCAGGAGTATATGTGGTATATACAAAGACTGCAGAAACTGCGGACCAGTATATTGAAAAGACCACACATGAGATGATGAAAAAATATGATGTTACTGTAGCCACCTCTGACGGTATTGAGCAGATAATAATAAGAGGCAAGGGTGCCATACTTATATCTGCAAGAGAGTTCTTATATGATCTGGAAGAGACAAAAGAAAACTTCAGAAAAGAGCATATAGAAAAACAAAGTGTCGGTAACAGACTATTTGATTCGCTAAAAGGTGAGTTAAAACAACAAATAGAAGATATAAGACTTGGAAATAAAAAAGAGCCGTAGCTTTTGCTGCGACTCTTAATTTTTTAGTGATGACAGCTGCCTGAACAACCGCCACAGCCACCTCCACAGGATGACTTTCCGTTTTTCTTATCATTGTATATAGTTCTTACAATAAGACCTACTACACCGACCAATACAGCTGAAATAATAACTGTTGCTACCATAGTGATCTCCTTTCTTTAGTAAAACAACTATGCTCTTGCGTCAGCCTTTTGTTCAGGATGTCTCTCTTCATAAGGCTTACGTACAAGACCATAAATAATAGCAATAATACCGATAAATCCGAATATTGTACCGATACCGAACTTACCTGTAATTATAAGTGATCCTATCTGATATATAATCATTCCGACTATATATGCAAACCCACATTGATATCCTACAGCAGTCCAGAACCATTTTACACTGCTCATCTCTCTTCTGATAGCACTCATCGCTGCAATACAAGGAGCACACAGAAGGTTGAATATGAGGTATGAGTAAGCCGTTAGAGGAGTGTAGTCAGCTCTAAGAAGTTGCCAGATACCCTCACCTGTATCTTTATCAAAATTTGAAACATGGTATAGAATACCAAATGTACCTACGACATTCTCTTTTGCCATAAGTCCTGTGATGGCTGCAACTGCCGGTTTCCAAGTACCCCAACCGAGAGGAGCAAAAATCCAGGCAAAAGTATTACCGATATGTGCAAGCAATGACAAATCCATCTGTTCTTCTGTAAGGTATGTGAAAGCACCGTTTACAAAGCCGAAGTAGCTTAAAAACCAAACAAGTATAGTGGCAAGAGTGATGACTGTACCTGCTTTTTTAACAAAGCTTGTTCCTCTCTCAGCCATTGATCTGATTACAGAACCTGCCGTAGGTATATGGTATGCAGGAAGCTCTATAACGAACGGTGAAGGATCACCTGAAAACATCTTGGTCTTCTTAAGCATGATACCTGAGACGACAATAGCGGCAATACCTACAAAGTAAGCTGATGAAGCAACCCACGGGGAGTTATCAAACAATGCACCTGATATAAGTGCTATAACAGGAAGCTTTGCAGAACATGGAATAAATGTGGTTGTAATAACCGTCATTCTTCTGTCATGTTCACTTTCAATAGTTCTTGAAGCCATAATTCCCGGAACACCGCAACCTGTACCGATAAGAATCGGAATAAAGCTCTTACCTGAAAGACCGAATCTTCTGAATACTCTGTCCATAACGAAGGCGATTCTTGCCATATATCCGCAACCCTCCAATATAGCGAGGAAGAAGAACAGTGTAAGCATCTGAGGAAGGAAACCGAGAACCGCACCTACACCGGCTACGATACCGTTTACAATAAGTCCTACAAGCCACTCTGCAGCGCCTACAGACTCTAAAAAGCCTTGAATGCCAGGCTGTATAATGTTTGCGATCAATTCATCATTTACCCAGTCGGTCATTCCTGTACCGATAGTGGTAATAGAGATATAGTAAACCAAGAACATGATGGCTGCAAATATCGGAAGACCTAAGATTCTGTTTGTAACGATCTTATCAATCCTATCTGAAATACTTACATAGTCCTTGTTCTTTACTTTGTAGAAGCTTGCAATTACATTTGAAATATAGTTATATCTCTCGGATGTGATAATACTCTCAGCCTCATCGTCCATAGCATCTTCACAAGTTGTAATTATCTTTTCAATCTTATTAAGTGTGTCATCCGATATGTTAAGCTGTTCAACAGCTTTTGCATCTCTTTGGAAAAGTTTAATTCCGTACCATCTCTTTTGAAGATCAGGTACATTACCCGGCAAAAGATCAATGATATCTTTTACAGCGGACTCTACGTTTTTGTCAAATACATGCTGCTCTTTCGGAAGAGTCTTTGACTTTGCAAGAGAGATAGCCTTTTCAGCTGCTTCCATAATTCCTGTACCCTTAAGTGCGGAAATCTCTACAACAGGACATCCGAGGCTTTCACTCATCTTGTCAAGGTCAAGCTTGTTTCCGCTCTTTTCAAGTACATCAAGCATGTTGACGGCAATAACCACAGGAACACCAAGCTCGGTAACCTGTGAAGTAAGATATAAGTTTCTCTCAAGGTTTGTACCGTCAATTATATTCAGCACAGCGTCAGGCTTTTCATTGAGAATATAATTTCTGGCTACAACTTCTTCCAATGTATATGGAGAAAGAGAATAAATACCCGGAAGGTCTGTGATAATTACATCTGTATGTCCCTTTAACTTACCTTCCTTTTTTTCAACTGTAACGCCCGGCCAGTTACCGACAGTCTGGTTGGAACCTGTCAGGGCATTAAATAATGTAGTTTTACCGGTATTAGGGTTTCCGGTAAGTGCAATTCTGATTGCCATATTGTCTCCTTATCTGGTGATTTCAATATTTTCCGCGTCAGCTTTTCTGATAGAAAGCTCATAACCTCTTACAGTAACCTCGATAGGGTCACCAAGAGGTGCTACCTTACGTACATGTATGCTTGTACCCTTTGTAACTCCCATGTCCATGATTCTTCTCTTTATAGGACCTTCACCATGAACTTTGGCAACAGTTACAGTTTCGCCGATTTTTACATCTCTTAAAGTATCCATTCGTTCTCCTTTCTGTAATGCGAAGTAATCTCAAAACGTAATAATGGAAATTCCATTGCTGTGTAAATAAAATATTTACATTATAAAAACTAACTAGACCATAATCTTTGAAGCAAGTTCTTTGCTGATTGCAACTCTGGAATCCTTAACATTTACTATCAAGTTTCCCGACATGGCATTTACAACAGAAATCTTACCGTCAATAACAAATCCGAGAGTCGCCAAAAAGGTTTTATCCTTCTCACGTCCGTTGATCTGCTTTATTATGTATTCTTCGCCTAAGTTAGCCATAAGCAAAGGCATCATAAAACCCCTCCTTTTCTTTATGTCAAAATACATTCTATAGGTTAGCATACGCTAACATTTAATGCAAGAGTTTTTTAAGAAAAAGTTAGAGAATACTTACTGAATTAACTGACTATTAGTGAAAACTAACTAAAAAGTACTTAAAAAAGTACAATATTAGCAGGTAAAAGGTCAATTTTCCGTCTATTTACTATTTACAAGAACCTTCCTTTATGATATATTATCTGCGTAGTAAATTTTACAAAATAAAATTGTTAATATTAGTGAACACTAACAGGAGGTATGATATGTTATTAATTGATTGGAAGAAGATAGGTTTATTCGCAGCAGGTACATTTTTCGGAACAGCAGGAATTAAGTTGCTTTCAAGCAAGGATGCAAAGAAAGCTTATGCACAGGGAACAGCGGCAGTACTTCGTATGAAGGAATGTGTAATGGATACAGTTTCATGTGTTCAGGAGAATGCAAGCGATATTTTGGCTGAGGCTAAGGACATCAACGAAGAGCGTGCAGCAAAAGAAGAAGCAGCTAACATCGAAGAGTAATACTTTTAAGAAAATATAGTTTTGATAATAAGGAAGAGTCTGACTCTTCCTTAAATTATAATAGATTAGAGTATAATGATTAGAGGTTTAATGTGAATTGTAAGATATTACATGAGTCAAGCAGACGAATGCGTGTGCGCATGGCTCAAAAGAGAATGACAATAAAAGAAGCGGATATGCTTCAATATTATTTGGAAGGTTTTGACTTTGTAAAAAAGGTCGTTGTATACGAGAGAACCTGTGATGTAGCTATTTATTATAAGAACAATAAAAGAGAGTCTGTTATAAAGAGACTGAAAAAGTTCAACTATAATGATACGGCACTGCTTGAAAATATGCCGAATACTTCAGGTAGGCAGATAACAAGAGAGTTCCAGGAAAAGATGGTGGGAATGCTTTTGTCATTCGGTGTAAGAAGATTGTTCTTCCCGAATATTATCAACAGTGTCTATACGATTGTTAAGGCCGCTCCGCTTGTGTGGAGAGGAATCAAATGTATTGTCAGCAGAAAACTTGAAGTTGATTTGCTTGATGCACTTTCAGTGGCTATATCTATTGTACAGGGTAACTATTCAACAGCAGGTTCTTTGATGCTTTTACTTGATATAGGTAACGAGCTTGAGGATTGGACTCATAAGAAGTCTGTAGACGACCTGGCAAGAAGTATGTCACTTAATGTGGATAAGGTTTGGCTTGTTACAGAAAATGAAGAGGTATCCGTACCTATTTCACATATTAAGACAGGTGACCTTATCAGAGTACATACAGGTAATGTAGTACCGCTTGACGGAGAGATGGTAAGCGGTGAAGCAATGTTAAATCAGGCTTCACTTACAGGTGAGTCAGTTCCTGTAGAAAAGAGTGCAGGTTCAAGAGTCTATGCCGGTACGGTAGTTGAAGAGGGTGAGTGCCTTCTCAGAGCGACAGTTACAAACGGACAGAGCAGATATGACAAGATTGTATCTATGATTGAGGACAGCGAGAAGCTTAAGTCAAATACCGAAAACATGGCAAACAGACTTGCGGACAGACTTGTTCCTTATTCACTTCTTACAACAGGACTTACATATCTGTTTACAAGAAATATAACAAGAGCGCTGTCAGTTTTGATGGTTGACTTCTCATGTGCACTTAAGCTTTCCATGCCTCTTGCAGTGCTTTCAGCAATGAGAGAGGCCGGTAATGACAAGATTACCGTAAAGGGCGGTAAGTTTATGGAGGCTATAGCCAAAGCAGACACTATCGTATTTGATAAGACAGGTACACTTACATATGCCTGCCCTAAGGTACAAAGAATCATCGGAATTGACGGAGATGACGAGAATCAGCTCTTAAAGATTGCGGCATGTCTTGAGGAGCATTATCCTCACTCTATAGCCAATGCCGTAGTAAAAGAGGCTAAGGAAAGAAAGATTCGTCATAAGGAGATGCACTCCGAGGTTCAGTATATTGTTGCACACGGTATTGCAAGTACAATCGAGGGCGACAAGGTTGTAATAGGAAGTTATCACTTTGTAATCGAGGATGAAAAGGCATTCCTTAGCGAAGACGCAAAGAGAAAGGTTGAAAACCTTGACCACAGATATTCACATCTGTTTATGGCAATTGCAGGAAGACTTGCAGCTATTATTGAGATTGCGGATCCGCTTAGAGCCGAGGCTAAGGATGTGTTAAAGAAGTTAAAGGCGCTTGGAATCAAAAAGACTGTAATGATGACAGGTGACAATCAATATACCGCCGAGGCAATTGCAAAAGAAGTCGGTGTAGACAAGTACTATGCCGAGGTTTTGCCTGAGGATAAGGCAAGCTATGTTGAAAAAGAAAAGGCAAAGGGAAGAACCGTAATAATGATCGGTGACGGTATCAACGACTCGCCGGCGCTTTCCGCTGCAGACTGCGGTATCGCTATCAGTGAGGGTGCGGCTATTGCAAGAGAGATTGCGGATGTATGTATATCTGCAGACGATCTTAACGAGCTTGTAAAATTAAAAGAGCTTTCAAACAAGCTTACAAAGCGTGTTGAGTCAAACTTCAGATTCATTATGGGATTTAACGGTTCACTTATAGGACTTGGAATCTTAGGTATCTTGGCTCCTGCCACATCATCATTTTTACATAATGCATCAACAGTAGGTATTGCGCTTTCAAGTATGACAAACTTACTGCCTGAGGATTAAGATTAAATGTTTTTTTCGGACATCTTAGGATGTCCGTTTTTATAAAGATATAAATGATTGTAAACAATTGATTTTTGCAATTATTTTGGTTATAATTACACTCAAACAGTTTTTAATAAAAAAGGAGGATATATGGTTATACAAGAGGCGGCAGAAATGTATTTGGAGACTATTCTCAGACTGAAAAACAAAATCGGTGTTGTAAGAGCTGTGGATATTGCCAGAGAGATGGGATATTCAAAGCCTACTATAAGCGAGCAGATGAAAAAATTCAGAGAAAACGGATATGTCGAAGTAAATAACGAGGGACATATCACACTTACCGATAAGGGAATGGAAATTGCCTCATCTACACTTGAAAGACATAATGTACTTGGAAGAATTTTACAAAAGATGGGAGTAAGCAAGGAAACCGCTATAGAGGATGCTTGCAGAATAGAGCATTATATCAGTGAAGAGACTTTCAAATGTTTTAAAAAATATTTCGGAGAAGAATAATCGGAAGAACCACAAAGTATTGATAAAAAAATATCTATATGTATTTTATAAGATACTTTATTGAAAAATTTAATTTTACGCTGTAAACTTATCCCGTCTTATAATAGTTTTTTTAAGTAAGAGGTGAAATATGGGATTACATATAGTAAATGAAGCAAATAAGTGCTTGCAGTGTAAGAAGCCGCTATGTAGTATGCATTGCCCTGTGACTACATCAATTCCGCAGGTTATAGCACTTTTTAAGGAAGGGAAAATAATGGAAGCCGGTGAGATTCTCTTTGAGAACAATCCGCTTTCTTTAGTATGTTCAATAGTTTGCGACCACGAAGCTCAGTGTCTTGGAAACTGTATAATGAACAGAAAGAACAATCCTGTCAGATTTTGTGATATAGAAAGGTTTATATCAGATTTTTATCTTGACAGAATGGAGTTTGTCAAAAAGCCGAGAAAGAATATTATGGTTGCCGTAATTGGCGGAGGCCCGGCAGGAATGACTGTTGCCATCAAGATGATAAAGGAAGGCTACGATGTAACTATTTTCGATGAGAGAAACAGTATCGGAGGAGTGCTTCAGTACGGTATTCCTGATTTCAGATTGCCTAAGTCGCTTATGAAAAGATACTACGACAAGATGGAAGAGATCGGCATTAAGATAAGAAACAATACCGCTGTAGGCGGAGCTCTGGAAATAAAGGACCTCTTTAGAGACGGATACAAAGCCGTATTTGTAGGTACAGGCGTGTGGAGAGCAAAGACTCTCGGTATTGCAGGTGAGAGCTTGCCGAATGTTCATTTCAGTGTGGACTATCTTGCAAACCCTGACGGACATAAACTTGGTGAGAGCGTTGCCATTATCGGAATGGGAAATGCTGCAATGGATGTGGCAAGAACGGCTCTTAGAAGAGGTTCAAGATCCGTTAAACTTTATGCCAGAAGTAAGAGAGTTGCAGCGAATTCAGTTGAGGTTGAGTCTGCAAAGTATGAGGGTGCCGAGTTTATATTCGGTAAGGCTATTGACTCCATTACTTATGACGGACCTGTATTTAAGACAGCTATATTTGATGAAGAAAACAATGTAATCGGATATGAGAAGGATCTTGACTATGTGGAAGCGGATTCTACAATCATATCTGTAAGTAACGGACCTAAAAACAAGCTTGTACTTACAACGGAAGGCTTAAAGGCTTCAGATAAGGGACTTTTGATAGTTGATGAGAACTGTATGACAACAGTTGACGGTGTGTTTGCGGCAGGTGATGTGGTACTCGGCTCAAAGACTGTAGTAAATGCAGTATCACAGGCTAAGGTGGCTGTAGAGGGAATGCTCAGATATTTAGAGGACTTGGAAGCAAAAAAGATGTAATAATACTTGACAAAGATAAAATCAAGTAATATTATATGGTGCATAAACGAAGAAGAGAAGAGTAGCATATATTGAACTTACAGAGAGGGTTGCAGGGCTGAGAGCAACTTACGGATGTATATGTGAAGACCGTCTCTGAGTGGCTTTAATAAAGCACGGTGATTCCGTTATAATCAAATGAGGGATATATTATATATCCGAATTAAGGTGGAACCGCGTACATCGCCCTTAAACGAGAGTTTGAGGGCGATTTTTTGTAGTTTGAATGGAGGAAAGATGAAAGTAACATTAAAAGACGGCTCAGTTAAAGAGTACGACAGCAAGAAAAGTATTATTGATATAGCTAAGGATATAAGTGAAGGACTTGCAAGAAGTGTGGTTGCAGGTGAAGTAAACGGTGTAATGCATGACCTGCGAGATGAGATAGACAGTGACTGTGAACTGAATCTTATTACATTAAAAGATGAAAAAGGACTTTCAGTTATAAGACATACTACTTCACATGTGCTTGCTCAGGCTGTAAAAAGAGTTTTTCCGCAGTCAAAGCTTGCTATAGGACCAAGCATTGCTGAAGGATTTTACTATGACTTTGAGCATGAACCGTTTTCAAGAGACGACCTTGACAAGCTTGAAGCCGAGATGAAGAAGATAATAAAAGAGGGTGAGGCTATAGAGAGATTTGAGCTTCCAAGAGAAGAAGCAATCAAGTTTATGGAAGAAAAAAATGAGCCTTATAAGGTGGAACTTATAAAGGATCTGCCTGAGGGTGAGAAGATATCTTTCTATAAGCAGGGAGATTTCACCGATCTTTGTGCCGGACCTCATCTGCAAAGAACAAAGGATATCAAGGCTTTTAAGCTTGTATCATCGTCAATGGCATATTGGAGAGGAGATTCAAACAAGGCAAGACTTCAAAGAATCTACGGTACGGCATATAACTCAAAGGAAGAGCTTGAAGCATATTTAAAGCATCTTGAGGATATCAAGCTCAGAGACCACAATAAGCTCGGTAGAGAGATGGAGCTGTTTACCACAGTGGATGTGGTAGGTCAGGGACTTCCGCTTATGTTGCCTAAGGGTACAAAGATGATTCAGAAACTTCAAAGATGGATTGAGGACCTTGAGGACAACGAGTGGGGCTATGTAAGAACAAAGACACCTCTTATGGCAAAGTCCGATCTTTATAAGATTTCAGGTCACTGGGATCACTATCAGGACGGTATGTTTATACTTGGAGATCCTCAGCATGACGGAGAAATCCTTGCACTCAGACCTATGACATGTCCGTTCCAGTACTATGTATACAAGAATACTCAAAAATCCTACAGAGATCTTCCATATCGTATGGGTGAGACTTCAACACTTTTCAGAAATGAAGATTCAGGAGAGATGCACGGACTTACAAGAGTAAGACAGTTTACTATATCTGAAGGTCACAATGTAATAAGACCGGATCAGGCTGAAGAAGAGCTTCAAAGCTGTCTTAACCTTGCAATATATGTACTTGAAACACTTGGTCTTAGAGATGATGTAACATTCAGACTGTCAAAGTGGGATAAGAACAATAAGGAAAAATACCTTGGAGATGAGGCTTACTGGGAAGGTACACAGGCCGCACTCAGAAATATCCTTGTAGAGAAGGGACTTCCGTTTACAGAGGCTGACGGCGAGGCCGCATTCTACGGACCTAAGATTGATATTCAGGCAAAGAATGTATACGGCAAAGAGGATACAATGGTTACAATCCAGCTTGATGCCGCTATTGCAGAGAATTTCGACCTTTATTATATCGACCAAAACGGTGCAAAGGTAAGACCTTACATTGTACACAGAACATCACTTGGATGCTATGAGAGAACACTTGCATGGCTTATTGAAAAGTATGCAGGAAAGTTCCCTACATGGTTATGTCCTGAGCAGGTAAGAATTCTTCCTATATCCGATAAGTATGCCGACTATGCAAACTCAGTGTTGAAAGAACTTAAGAAAAACGGCGTAGATGCTACTGTCGATACAAGAACAGAGAAGATAGGATTTAAGATAAGAGATGCAAGACTTGCAAGACTTCCGTATATGCTTGTAGTAGGTGAAAAGGAAGAGGCTGAGGGAAGCGTATCTGTAAGAAGCAGATTTGCAGGAGATGAGGGAAGCAAGAAGCTTTCAGACTTTGTAGATATAATCTGCAAGGAGATAAGAACAAAGGAAATCAGAAAAGAAGAAGTAACTGAATAAGTATAAAATATATGGCAAAGATCGCTTATGGACTTTGCCATATTTGATTATTTTTTTATAACCTCCTCCAATAAATGCAGAGGGAAAGGCGGTGAAGCCAAAGGTCTTACGGCTATTGACATCAAAAGTATCGGATTGTCGTCTGCCGCACTTCTGTTGGTATTAAGTTTACCACATTTTTTACATCTGTGGACTATTGCCCATTCACCTTTGTCCTTAACCCATATGGAAATAGGTTCCATAATACCTTTACAATCACTTTTTCGATCTCCCGGTTCATTGTCTACATGAATAGAGCACAGACAGTAAGGGCAGTGGTTTCTGTGATGTGTGCCTGCGCCTTCAGGATTTATCATTTTACCGCAGTTTGCACATGGGAAAGAATCGTTACAAGCTTCATATCTGTAGTCAGGTTTTATGCTAACGGCATTTTTCTTTTTTATTGTTCCGTTTCTTTTTTGAGGAGCTGAAGTATTGTTAAGATTTTTAAGTGCAGCGTCCAAATCAAATTTTTCTTGACTCATATTTTCATTTCCTTTGTGTATTTCTTACAATTAAATTTATAAAAAATACATAAATAAGCTCTATGAAATGCTTTATGTATCTGATATAATTCGATTGTATAAAAGCCATAATATATATGATACCGAAAAGTATTTATAAATCCGGTATCGGTCATATTATACCTAAGAAATTAGCATCTGTAAAATACATTTTATGACTGAACAGAGCATATTTGTAAAAGATGTAGGAGGAAAAATGAAAAGAGGAATAGTTGTTTTGGCTGCCGCACTCAGTATGAGTATGGGAATGTCGGTAGTTTCATATGCCGCAAGTTGGGAGCATGATTCAAATGGCTGGTGGTATCTGACAGATGATTATAAATATCCGGTATCACAGTGGAGAAATATTGACGGAAATTGGTATTATTTTAATTCAAGCGGCTATACACTTACAGGGTGGCAATGGATAGACGGTAAATCATATTTCTTTAATGATGGAAGAAATAAAAGCTTTCCATACAGTGCAATGCTTAAGAGTACAAAATCTCCTGACGGATATGATCTGAATGCTGACGGTGCATGGACACAAAACGGAGTTGTAATGACTAAGTCGGGAGAAGCCGGACTTAGTGTAGCACAGGGAATAAGCGGTGAGAACTCAGGAGAGAGAGCGGATCTCTTCCTAAAACTTAATGAATATAGAAAGTCTAAGGGACTTCCACAGATGGCGGTAAGTAATGAACTTATGATTGCGGCACAGCAAAGAGCAAAAGAAACCGCAACATCATTCTCACATACCAGACCTGACGGACAGAAGTTTTTTACTGTAAATAATATTACAGACCGTTATGAAGGTTTATCTGAGATAATCACAATGGATAACTCCACATCTACAGATATGAAGATAAACTCATTTAAGAATTCACAAAAGCACAATGAATTGATGTTACAGAGTGAGGGCTATATTGAAAATCTTCCGGCTTCTACAATATATGCGGGAGTCGGCTATTATTACAGCAACGGTAACTACTATGTAGCAATGATTTTCGGACATCAAAAATAAACAGAATTATTGCCGTCAACAATATGATAAATACTATTGTTGACGGCATTTTTTATACATTTACTTTATTCAAATCATTGAAAAATTCAGGATATGATATTTCTACACAATTTTTATTATCAAGTCTTATTTCTCCGTCCGATACCAGATTTAAAACGGCAAAAGTCATGGCAATTCTATGGTCATCATGTGTAGCTATGGTAACATTCCCACAAAGCTTATTTGTTCCGGTAATTTCCATACCGTCTTCGGTCTCAATTACATCAACACCCAGCTTTGAAAGCTCCTCACACATTACACGGATTCTGTTTGACTCTTTTACTTTAAGCTCCCCGGCATCTTTTATAACAGTGGTGCCTTCGGCAAGGGAAGCGAGTGCTGCAAGCAGAGGAAGTTCATCTATAAGTGTAGGTATTATATCTCCGCCGATACAGGTTGCATGAAGCTTTGAATAAGTCACCCTTATCTCCGCTACAGGTTCAAAGGAATCGGTTTGATTTATTATTTCGATATTTGCGCCCATATCTTTCAATACTCTTATTATACCGTCTCTTGTAGGATTGATGCCTACATTTTCAAGTATCAGCTCCGAGTTCGGAACAAGTATTGCGGCAGCCATAAAGAATGCCGCTGAAGATATATCTGAAGGTACATCTATAACATTTGCAAAAAGTTCATTGCATGGATTTACGGTTACACTTGTTTTGGTAGCGGTTAAATTTGCACCGAATTTTTTTAACATCAGCTCGGTATGGTCTCTTGATTTTGCAGGTTCGGTTACACAAGTAGGACTTGACGCATATAATCCGGCAAGCAGTATTGCGGATTTTACCTGTGCACTTGCTACAGGAGAGTTGTATCTTATACCGTGAAGAGAACTTCCTGTAATTGTAAGCGGTGCAAATCCGTCATTACTTTTTATATTTGCTCCCATCATGGAAAGAGGGGTAATTATTCGATTCATCGGTCTTTTTTGTATTGATTTATCACCTGTAAGCACAGATGTAAAGTTTTGTGCCGAGAGTATTCCGCTTATAAGTCTTGTTGTAGTGCCGCTGTTGCCGCAATCAAGTATCTCATGTGGACATCTAAGACCGTAAAGCCCCATTCCATGTACTTTGACCGAGGTGTTGTCAAGTTCTATATTAATTCCCATCTTTTTGAATATTGAAATAGTGGAAATGCAGTCGGCTCCTGTCAAAAATCCTTCTATAGTGGTCGTTCCCTTTGCTATAGAGCCGAACATCACGGCTCTGTGTGAGATTGACTTGTCTCCCGGAACTCTTAATCTTCCTTTTATCATATTACCTCCGTTATAGTACTGTATAATTATATTCTCTTAATAATTTGCCTGCCATTTCACAGGAATCCGCATCGTAGAATGAGATATTTAGAGCACCTTCGCCCTTCTCTCTGTTGTGATTGATACCTATATTTTTGATACTGATTGAGTTTGCAGCCAGTATCGCGGAAATAACGGATATCGCACCGGGTTTATCCTGTATATGCACGCTGATATCATGCTTTGATATAATGACTCCTTGAGAGTTTGAGTCAAAGGAGTTTCTATACTCTCCTGATTTTTCAAACATATTGCTGATATAAAGACTTGATTTGTCAGACAGATGTGCGTATATATCCTCAAGCATATCAATGTACTTTCTCAGTATCTTATTTATAGGCACAGAGTTTACCGTGCATATTTGTTCCCACATAATAGGGGAGGCGGATGCAATCCTTGTTATATCCTTAAAGCCGCCTGCGGCAACTCTTTTCATCACCTCGTCGCTGTAATCATTATCCTTTACAAGATTTACCAAAGCGGCCGCAAGTATATGCGGCAGGTGACTGACTGTAGCTACCACATTGTCATGTTTTTGATAGTCTATTACAAAAGGAATGGCCTTTATCATCGTAACAATATCTGTCAGTACATCAAGTTTTTCTTCAGGAGTCTTTGATGAAGGCGTAATCATATAGTAGGCATTTTCCAAAAGCAGTGCATCCGACGCGGCATAGCCCGTTTTTTCGGAACCTGCCATAGGATGACCGCCTATAAAAACTTCTTCCATATCAAGTTTTTTTGCAAGATTATGAATGGATGATTTCGTTGAACCTACATCCGTTACTATACTTTCTTTCTTAATATACGGCTTTATCTTTTCAAGGTAATACTCATTGAATTCTACCGGAGTGCACAAAAAGATAATGTCACATTCTGAAAGCGCCGTATCTATATCTTCCAAAATAACATCAATGACTCCGTCACTTTTACCCTTTGAAAGTTCAAGACTGTTCTTTGTATAGGCATAGATTTTTGATATAGGTCTGTATTTTTTTATTGCCCTTGCTATGGAGCCGCCTATAAGCCCAAAGCCTATGAAGGCTATATTATTGTACTTCATAATTCTCCGTTTCCGCTTAACTTTGACATATGAAGTCTATTACATTTAAACTCATTAGTCAACAATTTTACTTTAATGATTTAAAGTGATAAAAGAAAAAGGAGATTGTATACTATTTAACTTTACTAAAATGGTATAATTGCACCAAAATATTATAAAATATTCTAACAAATTAACTATAAAAAAATTGTAAAATACATTGTATAAATTGAATATAAAACTTGAAATTTTATTGTTTGTTTAGTAAAATATCTTTATCAGAAAGTCTATTGACGAAAAAGGAGGGATTCTCTTATGAAGGTTTATGAAACTAAACAAATTCGTAATGTCGTATTACTTGGTCATGGAGGCTCGGGCAAGACTACAGTGGCGGAGGCTATGAGCTTTGTAGCGGGAAATATTTCAAAGATGGGAAGTATTTCAAGCGGAAATACCATAAGCGACTATGACAAGGAAGAAATAAAAAGAGGTTTTTCCATCAGTACTTCTTTGGTTCCGGTAGAATATGAGGGCGAATCCGGAAGCTTGAAGATAAATCTTTTGGATACTCCAGGATATTTTGACTTTGTAGGCGAGGTGGAAGAAGCCGTATCTGCTGCAGATGCAGCCATCATTGTAGTCAATTGTAAAGCGGGAATAGAAGTAGGTACCGTAAAAGCATGGGAAATTTGTGAGGAGTACGGATTACCGAGAATATTCTTTGTAACAAATATGGATGATGACAAGGCGAGCTATCGTGAACTGCTTTTGAAGCTTGAGACACGCTTCGGAAGAAAAGTGGCTCCGTTCCATCTTCCGATCAGAGAGAATGAAAAGTTCGTGGGATTTGTAAATGTTGTAAAGATGAAAGGTAGAAGATTTACACATTTATCGGATTATGTTGAGTGTGAGATACCTGACTATGTAGAGGCAAACCTTAAGATTGCAAGAGAAGCGCTTATGGAGGCCGTTGCAGAGACAAGTGAAGAGTATATGGAAAGATATCTTTCAGGTGAAGGCTTCAGTGATGAAGAAATCTCAGGCGCACTCAAGGATAATATTTGCAACGGAGATATAGTGCCTGTTATGATGGGTTCGGGAATCGATGCACAAGGATTTAAGGCACTTATGATGGCTATTGAAAAGTATTTCCCATCACCTGATTTTAAGGAATGTGTAGGCGTGGATGTAAGCAACGGCGAGCATTTCACAGCAAAGTACAATAAGGATGTTTCACTGTCTGCAAGAGTGTTTAAGACAATAGTGGATCCGTTTATCGGAAAGTATTCACTGGTTAAGATATGTACGGGTACACTTAAGCCTGACAGTGCAATCTATAATGTAGGTAAGGAAACGGAAGAAAAGTCCGGAAAGATATATGTACTCAGAGGTAAGAGTGCCATAGAAGTACCTGAGCTTGTAGCAGGTGATATCGGCGCTATGGCAAAACTCAGTGTGACAACAACAGGTGATACTATCGCACTTAAGAGCGCTCCTATACTTTATCACGGTCCTAAGATTTCATCACCGTATACATGTATGAGATATAAGATAGTGAATAAGGGTGAAGAAGATAAACTTTCATCAGGCTTGTCAAAGCTTATGGAAGAGGATTTGACACTTAAGCATGTAAACGATACTGCAAACAGACAGACTCTTATATACGGTATAGGCGACCAGCAGCTTGAAGTTGTGGTTAGTAAACTTTTAGACAGATATAAGGTTAAGATAGAGCTTTCAAGACCTAAGGTAGCCTTCAAAGAGACTATCAGACAAAAGGTTGAGGCGGCAGGAAGGTATAAGAAGCAGTCAGGCGGACACGGACAGTTCGGTGATGTTAAGATGAGCTTTGAGCCTTCAGGAGATCTTGAAAAGCCGTATGTATTTGAGGAGACTGTATTTGGAGGTTCCGTTCCGAAGAACTATTTCCCTGCGGTAGAAAAAGGTATTGCAGAGTGTTGCGTTAAGGGACCTTTGGCTGCATATCCTGTAGTAGGTGTTAAGGCTGTGCTTTTGGACGGTTCTTACCATCCGGTTGATTCATCGGAAATGGCATTTAAGATGGCTGCAACTATTGCATTTAAGGACGGATTTATGAAGGCCGCTCCTGTACTCTTGGAGCCTATATATACAGTCAGTGTAATAGTACCTGATAAATTCACAGGTGATGTTATGGGAGATCTTAATAAGAGGCGCGGCAGAGTACTCGGTATGGAGTCAGTTAACCACGGTAAGCAGCTTATTAAAGCTGATGTTCCTATGCTTGAAATGTTCGGATACAATACGGAACTTCGTTCTATGACAGGCGGTATGGGCGTGTTCAGCTATGAGTTTGCAAGATACGAACAGACTCCGGGTGATATCCAGAAAAAAGAGGTTGAGGCAAGAGCGTCAAAGCTTGATGCGGATACCGAATAATATATTGAATTAAATGCTTGCTCCATATATGGCTTCATATGTGGGGCAGTTTTATTTTATTATTCTATTTCTTTCTCATATAGCTTTTATTACAGGTCAGAAACTTTGTGTTATTATACTTTTTAAAATAGTAAAATATTCTGTATTATCCTTGTAAGAATTCTTACTATAATGTTACAGATTAAATAAAGGGGTTGAAAATTTTTTCATATGGGTCTATATTAGTGCCAACGAAATAAAATTTATAAAAAAGGAGATATCATTCATGCGTTTATCAAACATTAAAAAGGTAGTTGTTTCAGCAGGCTTAGCTTTAGGTTTGGTTTCAGGCAGTATGGTGGCTTTCGGTGCACCTTCACAGGTTATCACACCGGGTGCGGCTACAAACACTCAGATCAGAAGAGCTACTTTCAGCAATGCGACAGTTTCAAATGCAACAAGTTCTAACTCTTCATCATCTTCAAGCAGAGGAAGATCATCAGGCTCAAGCTACGGCGGTGGAAGTGCAAGACCTGTAAGCACAAACAATACAAATACTACAAACAATGTAGGACCTAACGGAAACTCATACAACTCAAATACAGCTAATACAAATACAAGAAATGTAGGACCTGCAGGCGCTAATAACAACGGTGCAACAAAGGGAGATGTTACAGCTGCTAAGAGAGGCAGATTAAATGTTCCAAAGACAGCAGATGCTTCAGCAATGGGATTATATGCAGCATTACTCGGTCTTTCAGCTGTAGGCGGTGCTTTTGTAGTAGCTACAAAGAAGAAAGAAAACTAATTTAGACATATTTTTAAGTCTATAGTGTATAAACATTTTAGGCAGGCTATATAGCCTGCCTTTTTGTGTATTTATATTTTAAATTGGCTGTTTCTTATAAAAAACATGAAATTGCCAAAGAAATAACGAACCTTACTTTATTTTATATTTTGGATATAGTAAAATATAACTGCTCATGGAGGCGGTTACCCGTCTCTTAAACAAAGGATTTATTTAGTGGAGGAATATTGTGAGAGGTGTTGAAACAAGAATTCAGGAAATAAGGCATAGAATCTTTAGGGAAGTTGCAAGAATGGCATACCACACGGAGTGGCCTGTGGATAAGAGAATAGAAGAACTCCCGTATAAGATAATTCCGGGTGAAGTCGGAAATTTTAGAAACAATGTTTTCCTGGAGAGAGCTATAGTCGGAGAGAGATTAAGACTTGCTATGGGATTGCCTTACAGAAGTGCTGCAAATCATGCCCCGCTCTCAGAGGGCATAGAACTGGCTGATAAGGCTGAGACATATTATACACCACCGTTGATCAATATTATAAAATTTGCCTGTCACGGCTGTGTGGAAAAAAGAGTCTATGTAACCAACGGCTGTCAGGGTTGTCTTGCACATCCATGTGCCGAGGTTTGTCCTACAGGTGCTGTAAGCATCGACAAAGAAAGCGGATTTTCAAGTATCAATCAGGAAAAGTGTATCAAATGCGGAAGATGTGCAAATGTCTGTGCTTACAATGCAATAATAATACAGACAAGACCTTGTGCGGCTTCATGCGGTATGGACGCCATTTCCTCAGATGAGAACGGGAAGGCCGATATCGACTATGACAAATGTGTATCATGCGGACAATGCCTTGTAAACTGTCCTTTCGGTGCTATCTCGGACAAGTCACAGATTTTCCAGACTATCAGAGCCATACAGTCGGGAGAGAGAGTATATGCGGCAATTGCACCTGCATTCGTAGGACAGTTCGGACCTAAGGTTACACCGGGAAAACTTCGTGCGGCTATGAAAGCGCTCGGATTTGCTGATGTATTTGAGGTTGCAATAGGTGCCGATCTTTGTGCTACTCAAGAGGCTGAGGACTTCCTTGCGGAAGTTCCTGAAAAGTTGCCTTTTATGGGTACATCATGTTGTCCTTCATGGGCATTGATGGCAAAGAAGGTATTCCCGGATCAGGCAAATTGTATATCAATGGCACTTACACCTATGACACTGACAGCCAGACTTATAAAGAAACATCATCCTGACGGTAAGGTGGTATTTATAGGACCTTGCTCCGCAAAGAAGCTTGAGGCTATGTGGACAGAGGTTAGAAGTGAGGTGGATTTTGTACTGACATTTGAGGAGATGGCCGGAATCTTTGATGCCAAGCATATAGATATTGAAAATCTTGAGGAAGATCCTAACGGTGTCAACGATGCTTCTACAGCCGGAAGAAACTTTGCCGTAGCGGGAGGAGTTGCAAAGGCGGTAGTAGGTGTTATAAAGAAGCAATATCCTGACAAAGAAGTTAAGGTTATGAATGCCGAGGGATTGGTTGACTGTAGGAAGATGGTAATGATGGCAAAGGCCGGAAAATATCCGGGATATCTTCTTGAAGGTATGGCTTGTCCGGGAGGCTGTGTTGCAGGACCTGGTACAATGCAAAATATCAAGAAGTCACAGGGAGCCGTAAACCAATACGCATCAAAAGCAAGCCATATAGTGGCAAGTGAAACCGAATCCGTAAAGGAACTTGATAAATTGGTTGAATAAAATTAAAACTATTAGCACTTGAGTTACTCGAGTGCTAATTTTTTGTTGACATTTGTATTTTGGTTGATATAATAGATATATCAGGCAGATGTGAAGCATTTGCTAATTTATTTGAGAGGTGATGACATGAAAAAGGGAAATTTATCAATAAACAGTGAAAATATTTTTCCGATTATAAAAAAATGGCTGTATTCAGATCATGATATATTTGTTAGAGAGTTGATATCAAATGCAACAGATGCAATAACAAAACTTAAAAAATTGAGTCTTGCAGGCGAGTTTACAAAGCCTGAAGATGAGAAGTATAAGATTGATGTTGAAATCAGTCCTAAGCAAAAGATTATCCGTTTTATCGACAACGGTATCGGTATGACTGAGGAAGAAGTTGAAAAGTATATAAATCAAATAGCTTTTTCAGGAGCGGTTGATTTTATAGAAAAGTATAAGGACAAGGCAAATGAAGAGCAGATAATAGGACATTTCGGACTCGGATTTTATTCCGCATTTATGGTTGCCGATAAGGTTACTATAGATACATTGTCATATAAGGAAGGTTCAAAGTCTGTTCACTGGGTAAGTGACGGCGGACTTGAGTTTGAAATGGGTGAAGGAGATAAAGATACAAGAGGAACTTCCATCACACTTTATCTTAATGAGAACTGCCACGAGTTTGCAAATGAGTTCAGAGTAAGAGAAATTTTAAACAAATACTGTTCCTTTATGCCTGAAGAGATTTTCTTAAAGGATATTGATGCCGAAGAGTCTACGCAGACAATAGATAAATCAGAGCTTTTGGATACCGATACCGTTATAGAGAATATCATAGAGCCTGCAAAGACTGAGGAAAAGGAGAAAGAAGACGGTACCAAAGAAGTTGTGGAAGTTGAACCTGCAAAGGAAAAGGTAAAGATAGTAAAGCGTCCTGTTCCGATAAATGATATACATCCGCTTTGGACAAAGCATCCTAACGAGTGCAGCGATGAGGAGTATATTGAATTCTACAGAAAAGTGTTTATGGACTACAAGGAGCCGCTTTTCTGGATTCATTTGAATATGGATTATCCTTTCAATCTGAAAGGTATACTTTACTTCCCTAAGATAAACAGCGAGTACGATTCTATAGAGGGTACTATAAAGCTTTACAACAATCAGGTATTTATTGCCGACAATATAAAAGAAGTTATTCCTGAGTTTTTACTGCTGCTAAAGGGTGTAATAGACAGTGCGGATATTCCTCTTAATGTATCAAGATCTGCACTGCAAAATGACGGTTCTGTAAAGAAAATCTCAGAGTATATTGCAAAGAAGGTAGCGGACAAGCTTTCCGGAATGTGCAAGACCGAGAGAGATAAGTATGAGAAGTACTGGGATGATATAGCACCTTTTATAAAGTACGGTTACTTAAAAGATGAGAAGTTCGGCAAGAAGGTAGAGGATTACATTTTATTCAAAACCATAAATGACAAATACCTTACAGTTGATGAGCTTATAAAAGAAAACAAGTCTGATGAGCCTGAGGATTTAGCAGATGAGAAAACGGGCAGTGATGAAAAGGCAAAAGAAAATGAAGAGAAAAAGACCGATATCTTCTATGTAAATGATGTAAAAGAGCAGAGTCAGTATGTAAATATCTTCAAATCGGCAGGCAAGGATGCTGTAGTACTTCCGCACAGTATCGATGTACCTTTTATATCTACTCTTGAAATGAAGAGAGGAGATGTAAAGTTCTTAAGAATAGACTCCGATGTCAGTGATGATATGAGAAGTGAGGATATAAGCGAGGAATCAAAGAAGGCTTATGATGAATTATGTGAGAAGGTAAAGAGTGCACTTCACAATGATAAGCTTAAGGTAAGTGTGGAGCATCTGAAGAATGATGAGATTTCTTCAGTTATTACGATATCTGAAGAGAGTAGAAGAATGCAGGAGATGATGAAGCAGTACGGTATGATGGGAATGGACCCTTCCATGTTCGGAGGAGAAGGAGAGACACTTGTACTTAATGCAAATCATCCGCTTGTAAAGGAACTCTTATCAGACAGTAACAAAGAGTATTTCGATATGATTTGTGAGCAGCTCTATGATATGGCTTCCATATCACATAGCCCGCTCTCACCTGAGAGAATGACTGCATTTATAAAAAGAAGCAATGAACTTATGTTAAAACTTAAATAAAAAATGAGGCTGTCACATCAAATGTGGCAGCCTCATTTTTATTAAATTACTCAACGCCTACCATAACGGATGTGGCCTTGATAATTGCATATGCTTCCTTACCTACGGCAAGTTCAAGCTCCTCTACAGCATTTTTTGAAATTGTAGAAGAAACTATACCGAGCTTTGTTTCAAGAGTTACGATATCATTTACGGCACCTACCTGAATATTTTTTACTGTACCTTTGAATTTGTTTCTTGCAGATATCTTCGGGAGCTCTGTAGCAATCATAACTTCTGTAGCCTTGATGACGGCAATTGCTTCAACACCCTCTTTAAGTCCCAATTCCTTGATGGCATTCATTGAAATAGTGGATGAAACAATCTCATCATTTACCTTGATAGATACGATACCGTTTACAGCACCTTCGTTAACATTAGCAACAATTCCTTTGAATTGATTTCTTGCACTTAATTTCATTTTGTAAAACCCCTTTTGCAAATAATTTACATAAAGCATATAGCCTTATGTATTTAAAGATTTTACCATATAACTGTAAAATATCAAGAAATTTTATAAAATATGGTAAGATATGTGTGGATATATTTTTACTTATAACTTGACTTATATAGGCGGTATAATTATAATGAATGTAGTTTTTAAAACTACATTAAACGGAGTTGAGATATATGACATGTAGATTGATTGGAGACAGTTGTACCGATTTGGATGATAATCTGAAGAAAGATGACAATATAGTCATTGTACCTCTCACACTTGAAATCGGAGATTACAGTGTTAAAGATGATGATAAATTTAATCAAAAAGATTTTATAAAAAGAATGGCGGAGTCAAAGATAGGAGCAAAGAGTGCCTGTCCGTCTCCGGAGGCTTTTAAAGAAGCTATGGAATGTGATACCGACATGGCTTTTGTGGTGACACTTTCAGAACATTTGAGCGGAAGCTGGCAAAGTGCGGAGGTTGGAAAGAAGCTTTATGAAGAGGAGCATGACCACAAGGATATTTTGGTGCTTTCTTCAAAGTCGGCTTCCGCAGGTCAATACAGACTGATGTTGGAGCTTGACAAACTTTGTAAGCAGGGGTTTGGATTTGAGGAGATTTCAAAGAAAATCACCAAGCTTAGAGATGAGATGAAGACATACTTTGTTATTGAAACTCTTGATACATTAAGGAAAAACGGAAGACTTTCTGCAGTTACAGCATTTATAGCGTCAGCACTTAATATAAAGCCTATAATGGGTGCCGAGGACGGCGTAATAATAAAAAAAGACCAACAAAGAGGTATGCAAAAGGCACTTACAAAGATGGTAGAGATAGCCGTAAAAGAGGCGGGAGATAATGTATCCGAGAAGACTGTATGTATCACACATATAAATAATTTGGAGAGAGGTGAATATGTGGCCGATCTTTTTAAAAAGTCACGTAAGTTTAAGGATATAAAGATTGTAAACGGTGCAGGAGTTGCGACATTGTATGCAGGTGACGGAGGTATAGTCATCGCTGTAGGATAAATTAAAAGTACACAATAATAAATTGTGTACTTTTTTTGATTTTATGATAAACTACTTTTAGAAAACATGAGGTTATTTAGAACTTGTTTTACTAATATAGAGCGAGGATTTTATGAATTTACTTGATACAAAGGCTACGTTGGAAAACAAAGGGCAGAATTTATTGGAGAAATTATATACCAAGGTGGGAGTTAAGGATAATTTAAAGAGATATGAAGATGTTTTACAAGGATTTGTAAGAGAGTTCGGTGAAAAAAATGTTAAGCTGTTTTCATCTCCGGGAAGAACCGAAATCTCAGGAAATCACACGGACCACAACAACGGCAAGGTGCTTGGAGGAAGTATAAACCTTGACTGTATAGCGGCTGCGGCGGATAACGGTTCAAATATTGTAAATATTGTGAGTGAATCATTTTCACAAAAGTTCAGTATAGATATAAACGATATAAAACCGGGAGTTGAAAAGGTAGGCACTACTGAGTTACTTAAAGGTATTTTGGCCGGTTTCATAGAAAGAAATGCAAAGATAGGGGGATTTGACGCATATATCACAAGTAATGTTATTTCAAGTGCAGGTGTAAGCTCATCTGCAGCTTTTGAGACTCTTATATGCCAGATAATAAATACACTGTTCAATGACGGGAAACTCTCAAAGACGGATTATGCATATATAGGAAAGTATGCAGAGAATCACTATTGGGATAAGGCAAGCGGACTTTTGGACCAGATGTGTTGTGCCTACGGCGGACTTATCAGTATCGACTTTAAAAATCCTGATATGCCCAAGGTTACAGAGATAGATTTTGACTTTTCAGCTGCAAAGCATGATCTTATTATAGTTCAAACAGGAAGAGGACATGCCGACCTTTCTGCAGATTACTCATCCATACCGTCAGAGATGAAGAAAGTTGCGGAGTACTTTGGTAAAAAGACATTGTCTGAGGTGGATGAAAAGGAATTCTACAACAATTTGCCGAAGATAAGAGAGTATGCAAATGACAGAGCGGTGTTAAGGAGCATACATTTCTTTGATGAGAACAAGAGAGTGGAAGCTGAGGTGAATGCACTTGCACATAATGACTTTGATACATTCTTGAAAAATATAACCGAAAGCGGCAATTCGTCATGGAAGTATCTTCAGAATGTGTATACAAATGCTGCACCGAACGAACAGGGTATCACTGTGGCACTTGCACTTTCAGAGAGATTTTTGAAGGATAAAAATGTAGGTGCAACCAGAGTACATGGCGGAGGCTTTGCAGGAGTAATAATGGCAATGGTACCTGAAGAGTACAGTGATGAGTATGTTGCATATATGGACGGATTCTTAGGCGAGGGTTCTTCTTATAAGATGAAGATAAGACCTTACGGGTCTATTTGCCTGAATGATTTTATTTAAGGAGGAAAATATTGGAAAAGCAATATTCGGTAGCATGTTTGATAGTGGGAATACTAAGCTGTGTACTATGTTGTATGTGTGTAGGATTTCCGCTTGGAATAGCAGGAGTGGTACTGTTTGTACTGTCCACAAGAAACGGTAACGAAGCGGATGCAAAGGCTGTAATAGGTTTGATACTTTCAATAATCGGATTTATACTTTCTATAATATCCGCGGTATTTATTATTATCGCGGTTTTAAATTCACCTGATTCAGACAGAAATTACTATAATCATGACAGTGTATTTGACTACTTTGATTATGATAACGATTCGCTTGACTATGACGATGATTACAGATACTTGCCGTATGAATATGATGACGGTGTTTTTGACTACAACAAAAGTGACGGACTTAAAGAATTTTAATATATAAAGGATAGCGTATTAGCGTATGAAATGCCCATTTTGCCAAGCACAGGATACAAAGGTTATAGACTCACGCCCTGCCGACGATAACTCTTCAATAAAGAGAAGAAGGCAGTGTGAGAGCTGTAATAAGAGATTTACCACATATGAAAAGCTTGAGACAATACCTCTTATGGTAATAAAAAAGGACGAGTCCAGAGAGAATTTTGACAGATCAAAGATAGAAGCCGGAATCATACAAAGTTGTCATAAGAGGCCTGTATCCACTGCGGAAATTAAAAAGACCGTTGATGAGATAGAAAATCAAATATATGCGATGGAAGTCAGTGAAATACCTACAAGGACGATAGGTGAACTTGTGATGGAACAACTGAAAAATCTTGATGAGGTGGCCTATGTAAGGTTTGCGTCCGTATACAGAGAGTTTAAGGATGTAAGTACTTTTATGGATGAAATTGCAAAGCTTTTAAAGAAATGATATTTATGAATAAACTTTTTCCAAGATTGTACAAAAAAGATATATATGATATTGACTACAGGGGGCTTTATAACAGAGGGGTTCGGGCGGTACTTTTTGATATAGACAATACTCTTACCACACATGGGACAAGAGCCGACAGTTCAAATGTCGCTTTTTTCAAAAACTTAAGAGATATAGGCTTTAAGACCTGTCTTATATCGAATAATAAAGAAAAAAGAGTGCTTCCGTTTGCAAAAGCGGTAAATTCACCATATATTTATAAGGCAAATAAGCCTTCAAAAAGAGGATATATAAAGGCGATGGAGCTGCTTGAAGTAAAGGATAATCAGACTGTTTTTATAGGAGATCAGATCTTTACTGATATCTGGGGAGCAAACAGTGCAGGAGTTTATTCCATACTGGTAGATCCCATAAGCCCGAAAGAAGAGATACAGATAGTTTTGAAAAGACACCTTGAAAGAATTGTATTGTTCTTTTATAAAAGAGCTTTAGAAAAAGGAAGAAACAATGATTAGTGCAAGTACAAGTGTATACGGTATAGTAGGCAATCCGATAGAACACAGCCTGTCACCGCTTTTACAAAACGTTTTGGCAAAAGAGATAAATATTGATATGAGCTATGTGGCATTTCATGTGACGGATAATATAAAAGCTGCAATAGACGGCGCTTATCTGCTTGGAATAAAGGGATTTAATGTAACGATTCCTTTCAAAAAAGATATGATGAATATAGTAACCGACATAGACGAGAGAGCAAAAAAAATCGGAGCCATAAATACTCTAAAAAGGGTAAAGAGCGGATATAAGGGCTATAACACCGATATCCTCGGCTTAAAGCACAGCATAAAAATTAACGGAATGAGCATACACGGTAAGAATGTGATAATTCTCGGTGCAGGAGGTGCGGCAAAGGCTGCATTATATCTGGTGGTAGAAGAAGGTGCAAAGTCTATAACCCTTATAAACAGAAATGTAAAGAGAGCGGATGAGCTGAAAAAAGAGGTATGTGATACTTTTAAAAATATATCGGTAGTGCCATTGGATGAACTTAAACAAAATTTAGATGTTTTGGAGCATAACGATTATTTTGTATTTCAGACTACAAATGTGGGTATGTATCCGAAAATTGATGAGTGCATAATAGATGATGCAGGGTTCTATGAAAAATGTGACTGCGGAATTGATTTAATCTACACTCCTTTTGAGACTGTATTTATCAAAAATATGCTAAAAGCAAATAAAAAATGCATCAACGGACTTGATATGCTTATACTTCAGGGAGTTGCAAGCTTTGAGATATGGAATGATGTAAAGGCGGATAATACCGTAGTCAAAAAGGTAAAGGTTTTACTTACTGAAAAGTTAAAAGAGAGAATGAAATGAAGATTTTGGTAATAAACGGTGTAAATATGAACTTCCTCGGTATCAGAAACAAGGAAGTCTATGGAAATAAGGACTACAGTTATCTTCTGAAGATGATTGAAGAAAAGGCTAAAGAGCTTAAAGTGGAAGTGGAATGTTTTCAAAGCAATCATGAGGGTGCAATAGTTGACAAGCTTCAGGAAGCATACTTTGAAGATGTGGCAGGTATTGTAATAAATCCTGCGGCATTTACACATACAAGTGTGGCAATAAGAGACGCGCTTGAAAGTCTTGGCTGTATAAAGGTGGAAGTACATATATCAAATATCTCCGACAGAGAGGAGTTCAGGCATAAATCACTTACACAGCCCGTGTGTGACGGACAGATAGCCGGGCTTGGGCTTGATGGATATACATTGGCAATGGAATATATAGTAAAGAATGTTACCGGACGGTAAATTTTAGCTTGATTTGAATTAAAAATTGTTATAAAATATCGTGAGTATCGCATGAAAGTTTAGGAGGAGATATAAATGGTTTCAGCAGGTGATTTTAAAAATGGTTTGACATTGGAGATTGAGGAGGGTCAGGTTTTTCAGATTCTTGAGTTTCAGCATGTTAAGCCGGGAAAGGGAGCTGCATTCGTTCGTACAAAGATTAAGAATGTAATCACAGGTAGCGTTGTTGAGAGAACTTTCCGACCTACTGAGAAATTCCCACAGGCAAGAATTGACAGAGCGGATATGCAGTATCTGTATTCAGACGGTGATATGTACAACTTCATGAATGTAGAGACATTTGACCAGATAGCACTCAACAAGGACAAGGTCGGAGATGCACTTAAGTTTGTAAAAGAAAATGAGATGGTCAAGATTTGTTCATTCAACGGCAATGTATTTTCAGTAGAGCCGCCATTGTTTGTAGAGTTGGAAATCACAGATACAGAGCCGGGATTTGCCGGAAATACGGCACAGGGAGCTACAAAGCCTGCAACAGTTGAGACAGGTGCTACCGTATATGTTCCGCTGTTTGTAAATCTTGGTGATAAGATCAAGATTGATACAAGAACAGGTGAGTATCTATCAAGAGTTTAATGATTTAGTATTTGGCGGTCTTAGGACCGTCCTTTTTTGTAACAGTCAAGTCCGAAGGCCTTTATAAAGGCTTACAAAACGTAAATAATCAAGTGGAGAAGTATGAAGACAATTATAGAATTGATTTCAGATGAATTAAAATCCGCCTTTGCAAAATTGTATGGTGACGACAATTACGGTAAGGTCAATATTTCAAACAGACCTGACCTGTGTGAGTATCAGTGTAACGGTGCAATGGCGGCTGCTAAGGTGTTTAAGAAAAAACCTATTGATATTGCAAATGAAGTTGCGGAGCTTTTAAAAGAAAGTGAGAGCTTTGATAAAATAGAGGCTGTTATGCCGGGATTTATCAATATAAATATAAGTGCCGCTTTTATAGAAAAGTATATTAAGGATATGTCAAACTCTGAAAAATACGGAGTGGAGCCGGACAATCCTTCAAAGAAAATAATGATCGACTACGGCGGTGCAAATGTAGCAAAGCCTTTGCATATAGGGCATCTTCGTTCGGCCATTATAGGTGAGTGTCTAAAGAGGATGGGAAGATTCTTCGGAAATGAAGTGATATCTGACGTGCATCTGGGCGACTGGGGACTTCAGATGGGACTTATAATAGAAGAGCTGAGAGAAAGAAACCCTGAGCTTGTATATTTTAAGAAGGACTTTGACGGAGAGTATCCTAAGGAGGCGCCGTTTACATTGAACGATCTTGAGGAGATATATCCTGCAGCCTCCAAAAAATCAAAGGTGGACGAGAACTTTAAGCAAAGGGCACAGGAAGCCACATTGGAGCTTCAAAAGGGATACAAACCTTACAGAGCCATATGGCAGCATATTATGGATTTGTCGGTAGAGGATTTGAAGAAAAACTACGGTTCACTGCTTGTGGATTTTGACCTTTGGAAGGGTGAATCGGATGCTGATCCGTACATCCCTGCTCTTATAAAGGACCTTGAAGACAGAAAGATTGCAAGAGTATCGGAGGGTGCACTTGTAGTTGATATAGGTGTGGAGGGAGATAAGAAGGAATTACCACCATGTATTATCAGAAAGTCTGACGGTGCGGCACTCTATGCGACCTCGGACCTCGGAACTCTTGTTGAGAGAGAAAAGCTTTATTCTCCTGATGAGTACATCTATATAGCCGATAAAAGACAGGAACTTCACTATACACAGTTTTTCAGAGTGGCAAGAATAGCCGAGATTGTACCGAATAATCATGAGCTTAAGTATATAGGTTTCGGTACAATCAACGGTAAGGACGGCAAGCCTCTAAAGACCAGAGACGGCGGCGTAGTTCGTCTGGAAGCTGTTATAAGTGATATTGCAGACGAGGTTTTTGCAAAGATAAAACAAAGCCGAGACATATCTGATGAAGAGGCAAGAAATACCGCAAAGATTGTAGGACTTGCCGCTATAAAGTATGCGGATCTCAGCAATCAGGCTGCAAAGGACTATATATTCGATATAGACAGATTTACTTCATTTGAAGGAAATACAGGACCTTATATCCTATATACAATAGTCAGAATAAAGTCTATTTTGGAAAAATATTATGAAAGCAGTTCACAACAGGTAAGTCTTAATGATTTGACAGTACCGGTAGAAGATATTCATAAAAAGCTGTATATGGAATTGTCACAGTACAATGAGGTTATGAAGACGGCATGGGAAGAACTGGCACCGCATAGAATATGTCAGTTTATATATTCGGTTTCAAACACATTCAATTCATTCTATCATGAGATAAAGATACTTACAGAGAGTGATGAGAAAAAGAAAAAGGGATATCTGGCAACTATTCTGTTAACAAAGGAAATACTTGAAACAGCTATAAACTTACTTGGAATAGAAGCACCTGATAAGATGTAATATAAAAACTGTCGCTTTTAGAAATAAGAGCGATAGTTTTTTTGTTTTCAAAAAAATATTTTTGCTATATTATTTTTATTTAGATTGAAATTATATGTATAAAATTATAGACTAAGTGTAGTATAGTAAAGAGATGATATATGGATTTATATCACGTAATATTTTGCAATAGATACATAAGGTATATAATTTTACACAATGTATGCAAAAAAGTGCAATATAAATTCTTGATAATCACCTTTAAGTTTGTACAAATATGGTATAATAAAGAAAAATGTGGGTGATAAAACGCTTTTGACGGCGGTATACCGATTGACTAAGAATTTTTGCGGCTTCTTGGTTTATTTGTGTTTTAAGAGATTATGATTTGCTTTAGTAATCTGCTTGTGAGTTGACATTATATGTACCTGTATACTGCTTTAAATTACATTTTATTTACCCGGATAGGAAGAGGAGAAAAATATGGGATTAGCTACATTTATTGGTGGTGTGCATCCGTATGAAGGTAAGGAACTTTCAATGGAACACCCTATAACAGTGCTACAACCAAAGGGTTCCGAGATGATTTTTCCGTTAGTTCAACATATCGGTGCACCTGCAAAACCTTTGGTGGCTGTCGGAGATGAAGTGCTGGTCGGACAAATCATTGCAGAGGCCGGAGGATTTATTTCAGCCAATGTAGTAAGCTCAGTGTCCGGAAAAGTGAAAAAAATCGAGCCGAGAAGAGTCGCTAACGGTTCAATGGTGAATTCCGTTATCATCGAAGATGATAAAGAGTACCGTGCAATAGAAGGTTTCGGAGAAAAAAGAGATTACACCAAGCTTTCTAAGGATGAAATCAGAAATATAGTGAAAGCGGCAGGTATAGTAGGTCTTGGAGGTGCGGGATTTCCTACACATGTAAAGCTTTCACCGAAGAATGAAAATGAGATTGATTATATCATTGTAAACGGTGCCGAGTGTGAGCCTTATCTTACAAGCGACTACAGACTTATGATGGAAGAACCTGAAAAAATAGTCGGAGGACTGAAGGTTATACTTCAACTTTTCCCTAATGCAAAGGGTATTATAGGAATTGAAAACAATAAGCCTAAAGCTATTGAAAAACTTAGAGAACTTGTGAAAAACGAGTCCAAGATAGAAGTGGTGGAGCTTTATACAAAGTATCCGCAAGGCGGTGAGCGTTCACTTATCTATGCCTGTACAGGAAGAAAGTTAAACTCAAGTAAGTTGCCTGCGGATGTGGGATGTATAGTGGACAATACAGATACCGTTATATCTATTTATAATGCGGTAGTGGAGTCTACACCGCTTATCAGAAGAATTGTTACAATAACAGGTGATGCGATTACAACACCGCAGAACTTCAAAGTCAGAACAGGTATGAACTATCAGGAGCTTATAGAGGCCGCAGGAGGCTTCAAAAAAGAACCGAGAAAAGTTCTTTCCGGAGGACCTATGATGGGTCAGGCGCTCTTTACACTGGATATACCTGTCACAAAGGCATCATCTTCCATAACAACATTTGTAAACGATGAAGTTGAGGATAATCCTGAGACACCTTGTATCAAATGCGGAAGATGTGTTGACGCTTGTCCAAGCTTCCTTGTTCCTGTGCTTATGATGGAAAAGGCACTTGCAGATGATACCGAGGGGTTTGAGAAGTTAAACGGTATGGAATGTGTGGAATGCGGTTCATGTGCCTATGTATGTCCGGCAAAGAGACCGCTTACACAAGGATTTAAATATATGCGTCAGGCTGTGGCGGCAAAGAGAAGAGCTGCAGCGGCAAAGAAGGAGGGGAAATAATGGCAAGCAAATTTAATGTTTCATCATCTCCTCATGTAAGGGACAATTCATCTACTGCCGGTATCATGAAGGATGTCTGCATTGCAATGATTCCGACATTGGCTTTCGGATGCTTTCAATTCGGTATTTCTGCACTTATAGTTGTTATATGTACAGTTCTTTCATGTGTACTTGCTGAATACTTATATGAGAAATTTATGAATAAACCGATAACTATAGGAGATTTTTCAGCTGTAGTTACAGGACTTATATTAGCCCTCAATATGCCGCCGCAGATTCCTGTGTGGATGCCTATACTTGGCGGTGTGTTTGCAATAATTGTTGTAAAGCAGCTCTACGGCGGACTCGGACAGAACTTTATGAATCCGGCACTTGCCGCAAGATGCTTTATGCTTATATCATTTGCGGGAGCTATGACAAACTTCAGCTCTACGGCACTAAAGTTTGATTCAACATCAACACCTACACCGCTCGGATTTTTAAGAGCAAACGGTATAGAGAAGGCACTTGATCAGTACAAGCTTTTGAATATTTTCCTCGGCAGAATACCGGGAACAATAGGAGAGGTTTCAACAATTGCGCTTCTTATAGGTGCAATCTATTTGGTGGTAAGAAAGGTTATTTCACTCAGAATACCTCTTATATATATTGCAACTGTAGCGGTATTTGTATTTATCTTCGGTGACCACAATCCTACAACAGTACTTTATCATGTACTTGGCGGCGGACTTATCTTCGGTGCGTTCTTTATGGCAACAGACTATGTAAGTACTCCGGTCACAAAGATGGGACAGGTTTACTTCGCTGTATTTATAGGTATATTGACAGGATTGTTCAGACTTTTCGGAGGTAATGCGGAAGGTGTATCATACGCAATCATTATCGGAAATATCGTTGCACCTTTGATTGAAAAAGCAACATTACCTAAGGCATTCGGAAGGGAGGCAAAGAAGGCATGAAAAAGCAATCAGGATTTATAAAAGATGCGATTATTTTATTTGCTATAACCCTTATTTCAGGACTTATACTGGGCTTTGTATATGATATTACAAAGGCACCTATAGCGGCAGCCGCAAAGGCTGCAAAGAATGAAGCTTATGCAGTGGTTTTCCCGGATGCAAAGGACTTTGAGGCAAGCGATGCGGAAACAGCAAAGATTGCGGAGACTGCAGATGAAATATCAGGTAAGGGCTTCGGTCATGTAAATATTGACGAAGTTGTGGATGCAAAGGATGCCTCCGGAAACAATGTCGGAAGAGTTATTACCGCAACATCAAAGGACGGCTACAATGGTACCGTTCAGCTTTCAGTAGGTATTAAATCTGACGGTACGGTAGTGGGAATTACATTCCTTACATTGGCTGAGACACCGGGACTTGGTATGAGAGCCGGAGAAAAAGATTTCTACTCTCAGTATGCAAACAAAAATACAAAAGAGTTTAAGCTTGTAAAGGGCAGTGCAAGCGGTGACAATGAAATCGCTGCTATAAGCGGTTCAACCATCACAAGCAGTGCCGTTACAAATGCTGTCAATGCAGCGCTTTACTTTAATTCAATATTGGAATAAGGAGGAAATATGAACAAGAGTTTAGAGCGTTTATATAACGGTATATTCAAAGAAAATCCTACCTTTGTTCTGATGTTAGGTATGTGTCCTACACTTGCAGTTACCACATCATTTGTAAATGCTATCGGTATGGGACTTTCTACAACAGCCGTTTTAATGTTTTCAAATTTGATTATCTCAGCAATGAGAAATATAATACCTGACAGAGTGAGAATCCCTGCGTTTATAGTTATCGTTGCGTCTTTGGTTACAGTGGTACAGCTTTTAATGCAGGGCTATACACCTGAACTTTATAAGTCATTGGGTATCTATATACCGCTTATAGTTGTTAACTGTATTATTCTTGGTAGAGCGGAGAGTTATGCTTCAAAGAACCCTGCACTCCCTTCATTCTTTGACGGACTTGGAATGGGTCTGGGATTCACACTTTCACTCTCATGTATAGGAATCGTGAGAGAGCTTATAGGTGGAGGTACTTTCTTAAAAGGATTTTTACCTGCGGCATCATTCCCGAACGGTATAGTAATTATTCCTGACGGATACAGAATTTCCATATTTGTACTTGCACCGGGTGCATTCTTTGTACTTGCTCTGCTTTCAGCATTACAAAATCATTTCAAGGCTCCAAGTGCTACAAATACAGGTAATACATCGGAGATAGCATGTGGAGGTAACTGTGCGGCTTGCTTCGGTGAGGCTAAGCTTGAAAACCATATCACTATTGATAAGGATCTTGAAAAGAAAGAACTTGAAGCAAAGAAGAAAAAAGAAGAGGCTCTTGCTAAGGCAAAGGCCGCAAAAGAAAATGAAAATACGGGGGAGGGTAAATAATGACTCAACTGATTTTACTTTTGGTTAGTGCGGCACTCGTAAACAATGTAGTGCTCAGCAGATTCTTGGGACTGTGTCCTTTCCTCGGTGTATCAAAAAAGACGGAGACTTCTGTAGGTATGGGTGCAGCGGTTATATTCGTTATCACTCTTTCAAGTATGGCGGCAAGTCTTATATATGCACATATTTTGATACCGCTGCATCTTGAATATCTGCAAACTATCGTATTTATCTTGGTTATTGCAGCTTTGGTACAGTTTGTTGAGATGGTTTTAAAGAAAAATATGCCTTCACTTTATGAGGCGCTCGGTGTATACCTGCCTCTTATTACGACCAACTGTGCAGTGCTCGGTGTGGCACTTGACAATGTTGCAAAAGAGTACAATTTTGCACAGAGCTTGGTATATGGTGTAGGTACAGCCAGCGGTTTTGCTTTGGCAATAGTATTACTTTCAGGTGTAAGAGAGAAGATTGAACACAATGATATTCCTCACACCGTATCAGGTATGCCTATTGTCCTTATCACAGCAGGTCTTATGGCTATTGCCTTTACAGGATTCTCAGGACTTATAAAATAGGAGGAAAGATATGAACGGTGTAATTATTGCTGCGGCTGTAGTCGGTATAGTCGGTATTCTTATTGGTCTCCTACTTGGAGTTGCCAGCGAGAAGTTTAAAGTAGAGGTGGATGAAAAAGAGATAGCGGTAAGAGAAGCGTTACCCGGAAACAACTGCGGCGGTTGCGGTTATCCGGGTTGTGACGGTCTTGCAAAGGCTATTGCGGCAGGTGAGGCGCCTGTAAATAAATGTCCTGTAGGAGGACCTCCTGTAGCGGCCGTTATCGGTGAGATTATGGGTGTAAGCGCAGGAGAAGCCGTAAAAGAGGTTGCATTTGTAAAATGTAAGGGTACTTGTGACAAGGCAAAGCAAAACTTTACATATTTCGGTATTACAGACTGTAATTCAGCTATGAATGTACCGGGTCAGGGCGGTAAAGCTTGCGGCTACGGCTGTATGGGATTCGGTTCATGTGTAAAGGCTTGTGAGTTCGATTCTATACATATAGTGGACGGTATTGCGCTTGTAGACAGAGAAAAATGTGTTGCCTGCGGCAAATGCGTTGAGGCCTGTCCTAAGAAGCTTATCGACCTTGTACCTTATGAGACATTTACATTTGTACAGTGTAACTCACAGGATAAGGGTAAAGCTGTTAAGGAAGTATGTGAGGTAGGATGTATCGCATGTACTATGTGTGTAAAGGCTTGTGAGAGCGATGCAATACATATGAACGGAAATGTTGCGCTTATAGATTATTCCAAGTGTATAAACTGTGGAAAATGTGCGGCTAAATGTCCGACCAAGGTCATTCAGGTTGTAGACGGAAAGCTTGCAATGACAGCGTAATATATAGATTTTAATGAAATAATGATTTTAAGATAGGGGCTTACTTTAAAGTAGGCTCTTTTTTATATGCGTATAAGAAATATTAAAACGCAGATGTTTTGAAAGTGCTTTCAGAACATTACTACATTTCTAACAATAAAGAAACTCGGTTTCAAATTCAATATACGAAAAAACCACCCGGGAAAAAGGTGGTTTAACATTTTTAGGGGGGCCGGACAGTTAAACTGTCCGGTATGAGTATGAAAAAGCTTTGTAGTTCCAGTAATTCTGAAACCTGCATTAGCCATTCGCTAATGCTCCTATAATATAATGAATAATTGTGTCTATAATATGGAAATAAAATAAAAAAATAATTAAGAAAAACAATTATAAATAAATAATGGTGATGCTTGATTCATAAAAAATTTAGGTTACAAAAACAGAGATTTTAGCAAAATATTTCTGTTTAAAATTTAGAAAAAATGGAATGTTAAGTATAACTATAAGTAATATTAGAATTTGAATCTTCATATAAAATTTATTCCGGAATTTCGTTGGACATAAGTTAAATATTACATTATTATATATGTCGTGAATGAGAGGAGAAAAAATGCCGATAGGAGTTATATTTTGTTCGTCATCAATTATAATTGGTGGAATATTGGGAACATTGTTCGGAAAGTATTTGAGTGTTGATTTTAAGGAAAAAATAAACATGGTATTCGGAGCCTGTGCTTTGGCAATGGGTATTACAAGTGTAATGCTTATGAAAAATATGCCGGCGGTTATATTCGCCACTGTTGCAGGTACTACAATAGGTCTTATAATTCATTTCGGAGATCTGATAAACAGGCTTGGAGTGCTTTTAAAAAATCTGATATTCGGACTTGTAAAAAGAAAAGAGAGCGATATATCGGATAAGGAATACGATGAAATGCTGCTTACCATTATAGTGCTGTTTTGTGCAGGCGGAACAGGTATCTACGGTTCTATAGTATCGGGAATGAGCGGCGATCACACTTTACTTATATCAAAGGCAATACTTGATTTATTTACCGCTATGATTTTTTCATGTCTGTTGGGACCTGTGGTATCGTTTATTGCCATACCGCAGTTTATTATATTCTTTACACTGTTTTCATGCGGAGGAATGATTATGCCCTATACAACACCTGAGATGGTTGACGATTTTAAGGCGGTAGGCGGAATAATACTGCTTGCCACAAGTTTCAGAATGATAAAGGTAAAGATGTTTCCGGTGGCAGATATGATACCGGCTATGATACTTGCAATGCCGATAAGCCATATCTGGACAACTTATATAATGCCGCTGCTGTGATTTGCGGCATTGACAGAATATCTACAAGTGATTATAATATCCCTAGTTATAAAGACTGAGACGGAGAGAGTAGTTCTTGACAGAAATTTCAGCGAGCCGGTGACGGTGAAAGACCGGTATGGAGTCAAGAGTGAAGATCACTCCCGAGTTGCCGCCTGAAATATCAGTAGGGTGAGCCGGTTTCCCCGTTATAGGAGCACATATGACAGTATGTTGTAAAGGTGGTTTATAAGTTTTTGACTTGTCCTGTTACAGGACAGGTCTTTTTTATAATCCGGCTTACAAAGAAAGGATTTTTATGTATAAAAAAGTACCTACAGATCTAAAGTTTGTGGAGAGAGAAAGAGAAGTTGAGAAGTTTTGGCGTGACAACCATATTTTTGAAAAAAGTATCGAAGACAGAAAAGATGCTCCGACATATATGTTCTATGACGGACCGCCTACAGCCAACGGAAAGCCGCATATAGGACATGCACTTACAAGAGTTATCAAGGATATGATTCCACGATACAGGACAATGAAAGGCTACAAAGTTCCGAGAAAAGCAGGTTGGGATACACATGGACTTCCTGTGGAGATAGAAGTTGAGAAAGAACTCGGCATCAACGGAAAAGAGCAGATAGAAAAATACGGAGTTGCACCTTTTATAGAGAAGTGTAAAGAGTCTGTTTGGAGGTATAAGAGCATGTGGGAGCAGTTCTCAAATGTAATAGGCTTCTGGGCGGATATGGACGACCCGTATGTAACATACCACAACTCATATATAGAGTCGGAGTGGTGGGCACTTAAGCAGATTTGGGATAAGGGACTTCTTTATAAAGGATTTAAGGTAGTACCTTACTGCCCAAGATGCGGAACACCGCTTTCAAGCCATGAGGTGGCACAGGGATATAAGGATGTAAAGGAAAGATCCGCTATTGTAAGATTTAAGAAAAAGGATGAGAATGTATACTTCCTTGCATGGACCACAACACCTTGGACATTGCCAAGTAATGTGGCTCTTTGTGTAAATCCTGACGAAGAGTATTCAAAGGTAAAGCAGGGAGATTATACATATATTCTTGCGAGTGCATTGGTTGAAACAGTTTTAAAAGATGACTATACCGTACTTGAAACATATAAGGGTAAGGAACTTGAAGGCATTGAGTATGAGCCGCTTTGGGGCGGACTTAATGTAAAGGGTAAGGCATGGTATGTGGTATGTGACAGCTATGTAACTCTTACAGACGGTACAGGTATTGTACATATAGCTCCCGCATTCGGTGAGGACGACTCAAGAATAGGAAGAAACTATAATCTTCCTTTTGTTCAGCTTGTAGATGCACAGGGTAATCTTACAAAAGAGACAAAGTGGGAAGGCGTATTTGTAAAGGATGCCGATAAGCTTGTATTAAAAGACCTTGAGGAAAACGGAAAGCTCTTTGACGCACCTGTATTTGAGCACAGCTATCCTCACTGCTGGAGATGTAATACACCGCTTATCTACTATGCAAGAGAGTCTTGGTATATCAAGATGACGGCGGTAAAAGAAGATATAATAAGAAACAACAATACAATCAACTGGATACCTGAGAGCATAGGTAAGGGAAGATTCGGTGATTGGCTTGAGAATATTCAGGATTGGGCTGTATCAAGAAACAGATATTGGGGTACACCTCTTAATGTTTGGATTTGTGAATGCGGACATATGCACAGTATCGGAAGCATTGAAGAACTTAAGTCCATGTCAAAGAACTGTCCTGAAGATATAGAACTTCACAGACCTTATATTGATGCAGTGACAATTACCTGTCCTGAGTGCGGAAAGGAGATGAGAAGAACTCCTGAAGTACTGGATGCATGGTTTGACTCAGGTTCAATGCCTTTTGCACAGCATCATTATCCGTTTGAGAATAAAGAGAAGTTTGAAGCACAGTATCCGGCAGACTTTATCTCGGAGGCTGTGGATCAGACCAGAGGATGGTTCTATTCGCTGCTTGCAATATCGACACTGATATTTAACAGAGCGCCGTATAAGAACGTTATCGTAATGGGTCATGTGCAGGATGAAGACGGCCAGAAGATGAGTAAGTCAAAGGGAAATGCTGTAGACCCTATGGATGCACTGAACAAGTTCGGTGCGGATGCCATCAGATGGTATTTCTATGTAAATTCCGCTCCGTGGCTTCCGAACAGATTCCATGACAAGGCGGTTGAGGAAGGACAGAGAAAGTTCCTCGGTACACTTTGGAATACATATGCTTTCTATGTACTTTATGCGGATATTGACAACTTTGACCCTACAAAGTACAGCTTGGAGTATGACAAACTCAGTGTAATGGATAAGTGGCTTTTGTCAAAGCTTAACACATTGGTAAAGACTGTTGACGAATATCTTGGCAACTATAAGATAACAGAGACTGCAAGAGCACTTCAAAGCTTCACAGACGATATGAGTAACTGGTATGTAAGAAGATGTAGAGAGAGATTCTGGGCAAAGGGTATGGAGCAGGATAAGATAAATGCATATATGACTCTTTATACGGCACTTATCACTCTTTCAAAGATTTCAGCACCTATGATACCTTTTATGACTGAAGAGATTTATCAAAATCTTGTAAGAAGTGTGGATAAGTCTGCGCCTGAAAGTATTCACCTTACAGATTTCCCTAAGGTAAATGAGGAATTTATCGACAAAGATCTTGAAGTAAGCATGGACGAGGTTCTTGATATAGTGGTACTTGGTAGAGCTGCAAGAAATTCCGCTAATATAAAGAATCGTCAGCCTATCGGAAATATGTATGTTAAGGCTGAGAATGTACTTAGTCCTTTCTATGTTGAGATTATAGAGGATGAGCTTAATGTTAAGGCTGTAGAGTTTAAGGATGATGTGGAAGAGTTTGTAAGCTACTCATTCAAGCCGCAGTTAAAAACGGTCGGACCTAAGTACGGCAAGCTTCTAGGTAAGATAAAAGAAGCGCTTTCTAATCTTGACGGACATAAGGCAATGCAGGAACTTAACACTGACGGAGCATTAAACTTCGACTTTGACGGTGAGAAGGTGGTACTTGGCAGAGAAGATTTACTTATTGAGACTGCAAAGAACGACAACTTCGTTACGGAAGCCGACAACAAGGTGACTGTAGTACTTGATATCAGACTTGACGACGCACTACTTGAAGAGGGATTTGTAAGAGAGCTTATTTCAAAGATTCAGACAATGAGAAAAGAGGCCGGCTTTGAGGTCGTTGATCATATAGTACTTTCACAGTCGAAAAATGACAGAATTGCCGAGATAATAAAGAGAAATGAAGCTGTTATAAAGAATGATACATTAGCAGATGAGATAGTTTATAACAATGTAGAGGGATACACTAAAGATTGGAACTTGAACGGAGAACACACATCCCTTGGAGTAAGTAAGAAAGGTTAGATGTACTTACGATGATGAACGCTAAGGAATTAAAAAAGGCTATAGAAGATAATGTAAAGGTATTGTACAGAAAGACTATAGACGAGGCGAGTAAAGAGCAGGTTTTTTATGCTCTTTCCTATGCCATAAAAGATACTGTCATAGATGAATGGATAAATACACATAAGGCATATGATAAGCAGGATGCAAAGATTTTATACTACCTTTCAATGGAGTTTTTGATAGGCAGAGCGCTTGGCAACAATATCATAAACCTGGGTGCAAGAAAAGAAGTGGCACAGGTTTTAGAGGAGCTCGGATTTGACCTTACAGATATAGAAGATCAGGAGAGCGATCCTGCACTTGGAAACGGAGGTCTTGGAAGACTTGCCGCATGCTTCCTTGATTCACTTGCGACACTGAATTATCCGGCATACGGCTGCGGTATCAGATACCACTACGGTATGTTCAAGCAAAAGATAGAGAACGGATATCAAAAGGAAGTTCCGGATGACTGGATCAAAAACGGATATCCTTTTGAAATAAAGAGAAGCGAATACTCTTATATTGTAAAATTCGGCGGAAATGTAAGAGTCGAGAATGTAGACGGTAAGGAGAAGTTTATACAGGAAAACTACGGTTCGGTAAAGGCTATACCTTATGATATGCCGGTACTCGGATATGAGAACGGAATGGTAAATTCACTTCGTATCTGGGATGCGGAGGCTATTACAAACTTCAGCCTTGAGCAGTTTGATAAGGGTGACTATCAAAAGGCACTTGAGCAGGAAAACCTTGCAAAGACTCTTGTAGAGGTGCTTTATCCGAATGATAATCACTATGCGGGTAAGGAGCTTAGGTTAAAGCAGCAGTACTTCTTTATCTCAGCCAGCCTTCAAAGAGCGCTTGATAAGTTCAAGTCAACTCACAGCGATATACATATGCTGCCGGAGAAGGTGGTATTCCAGCTGAATGATACACATCCGACTGTTGCAATACCTGAGCTTATGAGACTTCTTTTGGATGAGGAAGGTCTGAACTGGGATGAGGCATGGAATATCACAAGCAGATGTATGGCATATACCAATCATACCATCATGTCCGAGGCGCTTGAAAAGTGGCCTATTGATCTGTTTAAGTCTTTACTTCCAAGAGTTTATCAGATAGTGGAAGAGATAAACAAAAGATTTGTAATGCAGATAAGAGACAGATATCCAAATAATGCCGCTGAAAAAGAAAAGAAGATGGCAATACTCTATGACGGTCAGGTCAGAATGGCATATATGGCTATAGTTGCCGGATTTTCAGTAAACGGTGTGGCAAAGCTTCATACAGAGATACTGAAGCATCAGGAACTGAAGGATTTCTATGAGATGATGCCTGAGAAGTTCAACAATAAGACAAACGGTATCACACAGAGAAGATTCCTTGTACATGCAAATCCTCTTTTAACCGATTGGATTACAAAGAAACTTGGAAGTGATAAATTTATTACAGATTTACCACAGCTCTCAGGCTTAAAGCAGTATTTAAACGATGACAAGTCTTTGGAAGAGTTTATGGAGATTAAATATCAAAATAAATTAAGACTTGTAAGGTATATTAAGGAACATAACGGTATAGATGTGGATCCGAATTCCATCTTTGATGTACAGGTAAAGAGACTTCACGAGTACAAGCGTCAGCTTTTAAATATCCTTCATGTAATGTATCTTTATAATAAGCTTAAAAATGATGATAACTTCGATATGTATCCGAGAACATTTATCTTCGGAGCAAAGGCTGCGGCAGGATACAGAAGAGCAAAGCAGACTATTAAGCTTATAAATTCAGTAGCGGATGTCATCAATAATGACAAGAGCATAAACGGTAAGATAAAGGTGGTATTTATAGAGGATTATAAGGTATCCAATGCCGAGATAATCTTCGCTGCGGCGGATGTCAGTGAGCAGATTTCCACGGCAAGTAAAGAGGCTTCAGGTACCGGAAATATGAAATTTATGTTAAACGGAGCACCTACCTTAGGAACTATGGACGGTGCAAATGTGGAAATAGTGGAAGAAGTTGGAAGAGATAATGCGTTTATCTTCGGACTTTCTTCAGATGAGGTAATCGCCTATGAGAACAACGGCGGATATGACCCTATGACTATCTTCAACTCCGATACTGAAATCAGAACGGTGCTTATGCAGCTTGTAAACGGATTCTATTCTCCGAACAATACCGAGGAGTTTAGAGAAATCTATGATTCACTTTTAAAGAAGCAGGGCAATGACAGAGCGGATGTATACTTTATTCTTAAGGACTTCAGAAGCTATGCCAAAGCACATGAGGAAGTGGAGAAAGCCTATAAAGATAAGAAGAGATGGGCAAAGATGGCACTTACACAGACTGCCAACGCAGGTAAGTTCTCATCTGACAGAACTATCGAGGAGTATGTAAGAGATATTTGGCATCTCACTAAGTTAAGGTTGGATAATGCAAAATAGAAAAATTTTCAGTTTTGATATTGATATGACACTCTTAGAGCATAAGACTTATAAGATAACACCTT
Source organism: Lachnoanaerobaculum sp. (assembly GCF_057250505.1). Classification (NCBI taxonomy): domain Bacteria; kingdom Bacillati; phylum Bacillota; class Clostridia; order Lachnospirales; family Lachnospiraceae; genus Lachnoanaerobaculum; species Lachnoanaerobaculum sp. Next base: position 61,845 of record NZ_DBHIEQ010000015.1, read on the forward strand.
CCGCTCTTTTAGCTATAGAAAGACTGAAGGAGCAGGGTCATGTCATAGTCCTTGCTACAGGAAGAAATCCTGAAAACAGTGACAGTAAGCAATTTGTGGATATAGTAAAACCGGATGCGGTAATCGGACTGAACGGTACCTTGGTAAAGGTGGGAGAAGAAAAGCTTTTTGAACATTTCTTTGACAAGGATGTTTTAAAAAGGCTTGCAAAGTTTGTAGAAGGTAAGGACTGTGCATTGGGCCTTACATTGGAAGATAAGGACTATTATTTCAATCAAAATGTAATAGATGATTATGACAAAAAGAGATGGGGAGAGAGCTTCAGAAAGTTTTACCTTCCCGAGGAGTTGTTTGATTTGCCTGTAAGGACACTTACATATGTAGGTCCTCCAAGCGGTGCAAAGGAGATAGAAGAAAACTTCCCTACTCTTAAGCTTCCGCTTTTTGCCGGAATGTTCGGAGCCGATGTTATAGAGAAATGTGCAAGCAAGGCCGAGGGCTTGAAGTTACTGTGTAAATATTATAATATTGACATCAAGGATACGGTTGCCTTCGGTGATTCTATGAATGACAAGGAAATAATAGAGGAGTCAGGATTTGGAATAGCTATGGGCAATGCAATAGAGGAACTAAAAAAATATGCGGACTATGTTACCGATGATATTACAGATAACGGAGTCTATAATGCACTGGAAAAGTTCGGTTATATAAATACTAAATAGATTATGCAATACCTTGGCAAGCTTAAGCCAAGGTATTGTGAAAGGAGCATTATGAGAGCGACAATTGTTGATTTGAGAAAAGTAATGCAAAGAGAGGGGATAGACGCATGGATATCCCCTTCTTCCGATGCACATCAAAGTGAATATCCTACAGAATATGACAAATGCAGAAGATTTCTAAGCGGATTTACAGGAAGTGCGGGAACACTGCTTGTTCTTAAGGAAGAAGCTTATCTTTGGACTGACGGAAGATATTTTTTGCAGGCGGAAAGTGAGCTTAAGGACTCAGGTATTACACTTATGAAGATGGGCGAGTCAGGAGTACCTACTTTGGATGAATTGCTTGAAAAAAAGTTAAAGAGCGGTGAAGTACTCGGATTTAACGGGTCGGTACTCAGCTTTTCTGAGGGCAAGGTCATTGCAGGCAAGGTGGTAAAAAACGGTGTTAAGCTAAAAATCGGAAAAGATATCACAAATGAAATATGGCTTGACAGACCTGAAAAGCCGCATACAAAGGTATTTATATTGGATGAAAAGTATGCAGGAAAGTCGGCAAGTACCAAGATAAATGAAGTCAGAGAGAGGATGAACGGAAAGGATTTGCTTATAATCTCTTCACTGTCCGATATCGCATGGCTTACAAACCTTAGAGCTTTTGATATACAGTGCAATCCGCTGTTTTTATCTTATTTTATACTTGAAAAGGACAGAGCGACTATATTTATACAGGATAAGTCACTGACTGACGAAGTAAGAGAATACCTTAAGAAAAACGGTATTGAAATAAAGCCTTATGACGATTTTGATGAGACCGTGGCAGGTATTTCTCACAAAGAGATACTCTTTGATGAGGCTGATGTAAGCTATAAGACTTTTATCTCTATAAGTAAAAAAGAAAATGCCAACAAGCTCTACTCAGTGTTAAGTCCAGTAACATATCTGAAGAATATAAAGAACGAAGTGGAAGTTGCCAATACAAAGAAGTCACATCTAAGAGACGGTGTATACATGGCAAAGTATATCTATTGGCTGAAAAATCAGGTAAAAAACGGAGCAAATCTTACAGAGAAGACCGCTTCAGACTACCTTTACAATCTAAGAAGAGAAGATGAACTCTTCCTTGATTTAAGCTTCCCTACTATCTCTGGATATGCGGACAACGGTGCAATAGTTCACTACGAGGCTGAGTATGAGACCGCAAAGAAGCTTGAAGCTAAAGGACTTTATTTGTTTGATTCGGGTGCCACATATAAGGACGGTACCACAGATGTTACAAGAACAATTTCTCTTGGAGAAAATACCGATGAGGAAAAGCTTCACTATACACTTGTAACCATCGGTATGCTTAGACTTTTAAATACCACATTTAAAAGAGGCGCTATAGGAGTATGTCTTGATATAAAGGCAAGAGAAGCACTTTGGGAGTACGGTCTTGACTATAATCACGGTACAGGTCACGGTGTAGGTTTTGTAAATACTGTACATGAGATGCCTACATCTATCAGAAACAAGATAAATAAAGATGTATACAGAAATCTTGAGTTTGAGCCGGGAATGATAATGAGTGATGAGCCGGGCGTATATATAAGCGGCAAGCACGGTATCAGAATGGAAATTTTGATGACTGTAGTGGACAAGGGAGAAGGATTTTTAGGATTTGAACCGCTTACAATGGCACCTATTGACAATGAGCCGCTTTTGGTGGATGTAATGACAAAGAGAGATATAGAATTTTATAATAATTATCAAAAACAAGTCTATGATTCCATATCCGGCGGATTAAATGAAGAAGAGAAGGCATGGCTGAAAGAAGTAACAAAGGAAATTTAAAGTCCAAAAAGGATTTAAAATGCAGTGTCGCAAAAAAATGCGGAGGCTGCGATTATATAAACAGCCCATATGATAAGCATGTCAAAGAAAAGCTTGAGAATGCAAATTTTTTGATAAAAAAGTATGGCAAGTTTGACGGGATTGTCTCAATGGACAATCCCTATCATTATAGGAACAAAGTAAGCGCGGTTTTCGGCTTTGAAAACAAGAAAATCATTGCAGGCACCTACGAAAAGAATTCACACAGAGTTGTGGATACAAAAAACTGTCTGATTGAAGATGAGAAGGCGGGAAGTATCATACAGACCATCAAAAAAATGTGTATTTCATTTAAAATAAAGGCATATGATGAGGACACAGGCTTCGGCTTCTTGCGCCATGTGCTGATACGTGTAGGCAAGAAAAGCGGTCAGATTATGGTGGTTTTGGTGACCTCGAATGTAATATTCCCAAATAAGAACGCCTTTATAAAGGTACTTAGAGGAGAACATCCCGAGATAACTACAATAGTTCAAAATATAAACAATAAAAACACCAGTATGGTACTTGGTGACAGGGAAATAGTGATGTATGGAAAGGGCTACATCACAGATGAACTATGTGGACTTACATTCAAGATCTCACTGAAGTCGTTCTATCAGGTAAACAGAGACCAGACTGAAAAGCTTTATTCTCAGGCAATAGAGTATGCCGGTTTGCAAGGGGATGAGATACTGCTTGATGCCTATTCCGGAATTGGAACTATCGGACTGATTGCGTCAAAGTCCGTAAAGGAAGTAATATCTGTGGAGCTGAATAAGGATGCCCACAAAGATGCTATCACAAATGCGAAGATAAACAATATAAAGAATGTAAAATTCTATAATGCAGATGCAACCCACTTTATAAACGATTTGGCGGCAGCTAATGAAAAGATAGATGTTGTAATATTAGATCCCCCAAGAACCGGCTCCACAGAGGAGTTTATAGCCGCGGTAGGCAGGCTGAAACCGAAGAAAGTGGTATATGTTTCCTGCAATCCGGAGACACTGGCAAGGGATTTGGAAGTTTTCAAGAAGCAAAGGTACAGATTTGAGAAAGGGATGGTATTTGATTGCTTTTGCCATACGAAGCATGCGGAGACTGTGGCATTGTTGGAGAGGCAATGATATATTATTTTTATCCCTTAAAATATACTACATTTTAAGGGATAAGCTAAGAAATAAGGGAATGTCAATCTCTATATAATAAAGCATCTATAATTTCATTAAGGAGCGAAAATGTGTAATATTGTTTTAGAAAAACACTTTGACAGGATTAAGGCGGCTTACGAAGCAAGTGTGTTCACAAAAGGTATCAGGCCGGAGTCTGAGGATAATATAAAAAAGTTTGAATCAAATTATGACTCCATACCGTCAGAGTACCGTTGGCTGCTACTTAACATGGGAGGTTGCTATTTGGCGGAACCGTGGATTTTTGACTTAAAGGAGCTGGAGGAAAACTATAAATTCTTTGAAGAAGCATATGAGGAGTATATGAGCGGATGTGAACACGGGAAAGCCTTTCCTGTCGGAGGATTAGGTGACGGAAGCATCGTATTTATAGACTTGGAAAGTGGTAAAGTGCGTGGATATAATAATGACTATACTGACCTTGAGGAAATTGCAGAGAGCTTTTCTGAGCTTATTTTAGATTTGGTGGAACAGGTGGAAAGCTGTTCTTGATACAAGAGCCACTATAATTGGTATACATTTAACCTAAATTATTCGTGGTAACAACATGAAAGTGGATGAACGAGTACATTATTACTATGTTTTTACTGAATATTACAATTCACTTATTAAGTGAATGATAAAGAGCGTCCATTTGTAGGAATATATATTTACAAGGATAGAATTTCTTTTGTAAACTATAACAGGCCACTTCCTACTGTAACTATCGAAGCTCTTAATAGGGATAGAAGTTTTGATAGACGGCAGTATCTTAATAAAGAACTTAAAAATTGAGAAATCCGTACCGAATAGAATTATTGAATTGATGATTATGGAGCCAAATATTACAGCAAAACAAATTGCGGAACATTTAAATGTTTCTTTTGACGGAGTTCGTTATCACATAAAAAAATTAAGAGCAGACGGTAAGATTAAAAGAGAAGGCTCTACCAAATCAGGTAAATGGGTAGTGATGAATTAAAATAAACAAAATTACAGAATCAAAAGGTGATTAGAGTTTTGTTTGGAGAAAAGAAGAAGATAAAAATGCAAATAAATGATTTTCATAACATTATGTAGCTTGCAAAACGAGATAGTTTGCGTAGTGAAGCAGAATATCTAAAGCTCTTAAAGGTTGTCGATATGTTTTCTATAGGCATCTTGACAAATATTGAATTATAATTTATTATTAAATATAAATTCAGTATTAACATAGAAAGAGGTGTGCTATGGCACAAGTATTAAAAGAAGAAGTTAGAAATAGAAT